>JAFPUX010000070.1 GCA_017413145.1 Kiritimatiellia bacterium
ACGGTGCCGCCGGCACCGTCTACGACCGCAGACTCCGCGACCTCCGCGGACTCCGCGTGAGATTCAACCGCGGGCGGGGCGGACTCCGCGACCTCCGCGGACTCCGCGTGAGGTTCAACCGCGGGCGGGGCGGACTCCGCGCCACTCTGCGTGGCGGGGTCTTGCGCCAGTCCCTGCGTGGCGAGGAGGGTTGCGAAAAGGAATGCGAGCGTTCGTTTCATGGCGTGGCGGGGTGGAAAGGGAGGGGGCAATGGGAGTTGGTGGACGATGGCAGCGTCAGTCTTTCGAACCGGTGTAGTACCAGGCGGGATGGTCGGCGTCGGCGGGACGGGCGAAACGGAGGTCTTTCGGATCGGCCGGCGAAGGACCGACTTTCGTCCGACCGGCCAACGCCGCGCGGGCGGCGTCGATCCGCCGCTGCGACTCGCGGCGGTAACGGCGGCGGGAAAGCGGGATGAAGATCGCGGCGGCGAGCAGGCCGCAGGGAATCGCCGCCGCCATCGCGGCGGGAATCAACCCGTGCCAGTCCGTCGCTTCGTCCATCGAGCCGAAGAACGCGGACGCCGACCAGGCGAGGAACGCCAATGCGACGACGACGAGGACGGACCAGACGAAAATGGTCGACAGGCGGTCGAGCGATTTCTCTTTCATTTCGTCGCCCTTTCCTTGCGGGGTTTCTTCGCGCGTGCGGGGCGCAATGAGGGAAGCCCTTCCCGTTTCTCCATGTTCGCCAGTTCGGCTTCGATTTCCTCGACGGTCGGCAGCTGGCTCTTGAAACCGTCCGGGACGCTGCGCATCAGTTCGTAGTCCGACACGCCGATGGGCATGTCGATCTTGCCGAGCAGGTATTTGGCGAGCGGGGCGTTCTTTCCGCGGCAGACGAGAAGGCCGATGGCGGGGTTCTCCTGCGGCGAGTTGAGGACCAGGTCGCAGGCGGCGACGTAGCCCTGGAGCTGCCCGAGATACGACGGTTCGAACTCGTCGGTCTTGACTTCGACGGCGAAATAACGGTGAAGCGGGATGCAATAGAAGAGCAGGTCGATGCGGTATTCCTTTCCGTCCACTTCGACCACGTGCTCGCGCCCCACGAAAGCGAAGCCCCGGCCCATCGCCTTGAGAAGTTCGACGATGTTGTCGCACATCGCCTCGGTGAGTTCCGTTTCGCGGTACTTCTCCGCCAACCCTTGCACTTCGAAGACGTAGGGATCCTTGGTGAGCTGCTGGGCGAGGTCGCCGTCGGGATCGGGCAACGTGCGGGAGAAGTTCGAGACGGCTTTGCCCTGGCGGGCGTAGAGGTCGCCGTCGATCTCGACCGCGAGAACGCTGCGGCTCCAGCCGTTCTCGACGGTCTTGCGGACGTAGAAGAGCGCTTTGGCGACGTCGCCGCGGCATTTGTCGATGATGGCGATGTGGTGTCCCCACGGGACCCGGACCAGCAGGTCCGCAACCGAACCGGGGGAACGTTGAGACACGGCGCCCGGAACGGCAAGCGCGGCACGGGTATCGTCAGCAGGTTGCTGACGATGGGAAACGGTCTTCCGGTTATCGTCAACAAGTTGCTGACGATAACCGAGACCCGAATACAATTCGTAGAAATACCGCGTGTATTTGATGTTCGTCGGCGACAGGCCTTTCGCGCCGGGGATCGCCAGTTTGAGATCTGCGCTCAACGCCTGGAAAAAGCCGGCGTCCCGTTTCTTCCCCGGATACCGTTCGCTGATGTCCCGGCCGAGGTCCCAGTAGAACTCCAGAAGGGAGGCGTTCACCGAAACGGCGGCCTTGATCTGGGTCGCGCGGTAGCGCCGCTTGAGTTCTCCGATCCAGGAGAACCATTCGGACGTTTTCCGGAGAACGGCAACCGCGGCGGGGTTCGATTGTGCGGGTTTGCGGGGCACGGGAGGAGTGGGACGGGGGCAAGGGGCGGGGGACGGCGGGATCGGGCGTGGCGGGGGCGTTACGCTTCTTCGTCCGTGCCGAGGGAGTTCTGCTCGATCTTGACGTTGGCGGTTTCGGCGATGTTGTCGATCCGGCCGTCGCTGATCCAGACCATGCGGCTGGAGACGGCGAGCATGTTCGGGTCGTGCGTGGCGCAGATGACGGTCACGCCGTCCTTGACGTTCAGGTCGTGCAGCAGCCAGTGGATCTCCTTGCCGCTCTTGAGGTCGAGGTTGCCCGTCGGCTCGTCGCAGAGCAGGATCGAGGGGTGGTTCGCAAGCGACCGCGCGATGGCGACGCGCTGCATCTGGCCGCCGGACATCTCCTTGGGGCGGTGGTTCCAACGGTCCGCCAGGTTCACGCGGTCCAGCAGCGCCATGCCGCGGGCGCGCGCCTCGTCCGACGAGACGCCGGCGAACACCATCGGGAGCGTCACGTTCTCCAGCGCGGTCATCGTCGTGTTGAGGTTGAACTGCTGGAACACGTAGCCGATCTTGCGGCAGCGCAGGAACGCGAGCTCGTTCGCGTTGAGCTGCGCCATGTCGACGCCGTCGATGAAGACGCGCCCGGAGGTGGGCGTGTCGAGCCCGCCGACGGCGTTGAAGAACGTCGACTTGCCCGAGCCGGACGGGCCCATCACGCAGATGTATTCGCCGCGGTAGATGTTCAGCGTGATGCCGTCCAGCGCGTGGACGGGCTCCTCGCCGCGCCAGAAGGTGCGGTGGACGTCGTGGACGGAGACGAGGACTTCCTTGCCCTCGGCGTATTTGGCTTCGTCGAATTTCATCTACTCGACCCTCATGGCTTCCATCGGGGCCATGCGCGAGGCGGACCACGACGGCTGGATGGACGCGAGCGCCGCGAGCAGGACGCCGGCGGCGAGCGAAAAGAGCGCGCACAGCGCGACGTCGCCCGCGGGGAAGTAGGCCCACAGGTGGCCGCCGAAGGCGAGCGCGGAGCGCACGGTGGAGATGGCGAAGCCGAGCACGACGCCCACGAGGCCTCCGAAGAAGCCCTGCAGCGCGGCCTCCATCATGAACTGCGAGAGGATGTAGGAGTCGGTCGCGCCGAGGCACTTCATGGTGGCGATCTCGCGGTAGCGCTCGGTGATGCTCATGAGCATCGCGTTGGCGATGCCGACCATGCAGACGAGGAACGAGATCGCGAGCAGGAAGAGCTGCCGGCCGGAGAGGCCCAGCAGCGCGGAGTCGTCCCCGAGCGAGGCGGCCAGCGCGCGCTCGAGCTTCGAGAGGCGGTTCTTGGCGGAGTGGTTCGCGGCGAGCTCGTCGAGACGCGCCGCCGGGAAGGCGTCCGCGAGCAGCTCGCGGGCGCGCTTGTCGCCGAGGCGGCCCATCTTCTCCTCGGCGGTGGAGTCGGTGGCCTCGCGGAACTTGACCTTCCAGGCGTCGCGGAAGGCGGCGTCCGCCAGGCGGTCGGCGAGGTCGGCCTCGTCGTTCGCGTCGCGAAGCTGCGAGCGCATCGTGGCGAGGTCCTCCGGGGAGAACGAGAAGCCGAGCGCGGCGACCGAGGCGCGCCAGGCCTCGGTTTCGGCCTCCGGCGCGCCGGGGATCCAGCGCGTCTCGGGCGGATCGCCGGCGGCGGCAAGGCGCGCGGAGGTGAAGCGGCCGGCCTCGGCGACCTTGGCGTTCCAGCGGTCGAGGAAGGCGTCCATGCGCGAAACGTAGTCCGGGAAGACGGCGAGGAACTCGCGCAGGCCGTCCGCCTTGCGCGGGCCGGGGACGCGCAGGTCGACCATGATCGCGAGCTGGCGGAAGAAGGCGTCCGGCTCCGCCAGGATGCGGCGCAGCGCGTCGCGCCCGAGGTCGCGCTTCACGAGGATGAGGCGGCGGCCGACGGGCATCTTCGCGAACCAGTCGGTGTAGAGGCGCTCCTTCGCGGCGAGCCCCGCGAGGGCGGCGATCTCCTCCGGCGGCAGGCCCGTCACGGAGGCGGCCTCGGCGAGGGCGGCTTCGTCGCCGGCCTTCTCCGCGGCGGCGAGGTGGCGCATCGCGGAGGTCGCGGTGGCGGGCGTGAGCAGGCGCGTGAGCTGGATCTGCGCGGCGCGGGACGACGCGATCTCGGCGTCCACGCCCTTGCCGACGGCGCGCTGGTACATGCTGTCGCAGAGCAGGAACATGAAGAACGCGACGGCCAGCACGACCACGGCGAGCGTGAGCGCGGAGCGGAACAGCCGGTGCTTGACGCCGCGGATGCAGAGCGTCCAGGTTTCGCGCAGCGACATGCGGTGCTGCTTCCGGACGTCGATTTCGCGGATGACGGGGGGAGAGCTCATGGGAGGTGGGAGGTGAGAGGTGGAAGGTGAGAGGTGAGAGGTGAGAGGTGGAACCTGCGAACTTGGAACCTGGAACTTGCGAACCGGGGACCTAGCCGGGGAGGAACCAGACGCGGACGGGCGAGACGGTGTCGAAGATCGCGTAGTGGAGGAAGTCCACGAGGAGCGAGCAGCCGATGATGAGGATCTCGCCGGAGATGATGCCCACGAAGAACGGCTTGAGCTTCTGGTAGACGCCGCCGCCGCCGAAGCGGACGATCAGCTGCTTGACGGCCCAGCCGGCGAGGAACGAGAACCACGCGCCCTGGCTCGGGTAGGTGCCGGCCACGAGGAACAGCACCGGGTGGAACGGGAAGCGCGAGAAGCGGAAGCGCAGCGCCGAGACCGCGAGCACCGCGAGCAGGCCGTAGATCACGTAGTGCACGTGGATCGCCGAGCCCTGCGCGAGCGCCAGGCGGCCGAGCGGGCCGGCGTTCTCGGACGCCTCGAAGACGCCCGTCACCTTCATCGTCGTGAAGTGGCGCGCCGCCTCGTCCAGGTACATCGTCGGCGTGTAGATGTCGGCCCAGCCGTCGCCGCCCGGGCCGTGGTTGTAGAACGTCCAGGAGTTGGCGAAGAAGGCGACGACGACCGCCGCGAGGACCGCCGCCACGACGATCCAGAAGACCTTCCGGAGGCGGAGGCCCGCGTCGTCCGCGATCTTCACGCCCGTCCCCACGTAGGGCATGAGCGACTCGCGCGGGTCCTGCGTGAGGATCGCCGTGCTCCAGAGCATGAACGGCAGGGACTTCGGACCGATCGCCGCCGGCCCCAGCACGTTGCCGAGCACCTGCGCCGGCTGCCAACCGGCCTGCAGGAACGGGATGCCCGTCTCGCACACGATGCGGGAGAACACGAGGTAGAGGATCATCAGCAGCAGCGCGTAGAAGATCGCCATGAGCCAGCTCTGGCACATCCACGAGAGCACGAGGACGAAGCCGAGGAACGCCACGACGAGCACGCGCGCCGCCAGGACGGACACTTCGTCCGGCGCCGCCAGGTCGTCCCCCGCCGCCGCGGACCGGCGGCGGCGCAGGCCGAGCGCGCGGCCGAAGACGGACTTGAAGTACGTGCGGCCCGTGTAGAGCAGGATGAGCGTGTAGCCGATGTAGGCGCCGGCGCGGGACGAATCGAGGATCGAGCTTTCGAACATCCGCCCCGTCGTCGAGTAGAAGAGAAGCCCGAAAATCGTCAGCAGGACGCCCGAGAGGCCGACCGTGAGCGAAATCTCGGAGCTCACGAAGTAGGCGATGCCGAGGAACGTGAAGAAGAGCGTCTGCCCGTTCAGGCTCCACGAGAACGGCGACTTCGAGAGGATCGGGATCTTGGTCGTGATCGGGATGTACCAGTTGCGCAGGTTCGGCAGCATCGTGTCGAGCGACGGCACGCTTTCCGGGAAGAACGCCGAGAGGTAGCTGATGCCGAGCAGGACGAACACCGGCACGCACCCCCACCAGAACAGGCGGTTGGAGAACACCGCCGGGACGCCCGGCTTGCCGTCCTTCGTCCGGCAGAACGCGCCCGCCACCTGCGCGAGCGGGTAGGAAAGCTGCTCGTGGCTGGCCCACTGGCGGTGCACGAGGAACTGCAGAGAAATCAGCGACAGGATCAGCAGGAGCAGCAGCGGCCCCCAGTAGCACAGGACCGGGCGCGCCCAAGCCATCAGCGGCAGGTTCCAGACCGGGACGTGCTCGTTGCCCTGCATGAGGCCGTTGAAGAACCCGCCGTAGACCCGCTGGTAGAGCGCGAGCGCCGTGCCGTCGAGCCCCTCGCTGGCGGACGTCATCGCCCCCGGCCACGGGGACGGGAACAGCTCCGGCCGGAGGTATTCGGTCAGCAGGGCCTGCTCCTGCCAGGTGCCGTGGTCCCAGCGGAAGCGCCAGGGCAGCATCAGCTGGCGGTTGAAGTAGCGCATCAGGCCGGACGTCGGCGCGAAGCACGACACGAGCGTCACCACCATCACCATGATGAGTTCGCGCATCGACAGGGCGTAGGTCCCGACGAACGAGCGCCGGTCGCGGGCTCGGGCGGGCCAGTCCAGCGCTTCCCACAATGCCGCAAGGACCAGTCCGACCACCGCGAGGCGAAGCCATCCGACGACAACCACCTCTCCCGCCGCCCGCGCCGCCAGTCCGGCCCCGACGACATACGCCGCCGCGAACAGGAGCGCGTGGCCGGCGAAGCGCGGAATGCACATCGCCGCGATCCGCGGCTTCGCGAGCCGGGCGACCAGCCCCGCCAGGGCCGAAAGGACCGCCCCGATCGCGAGAAACGCGACGAATCGCAGAAGCCAGTATCCGAAAACGAAGCCCGCGACGCCCCCGCCGAACGCACCGGCGTCCGGCAGCGGGGCGACGGCCGTGACGCCCGCCCAGGCCCACAGTCCGGCGACGGCCGCGAAAAGCGCGAGGCCGGCGAACCGGAACGCGCGGTAGCCGCGGGGCGTCCGGGTGATGCGGTCGAGGACGCCGCATCCGCCGTTCCAGACGATGCCGAGGAACATGAAATAGAAGAACGCGCTGGCGGGCATCTGGTTGCCGACCATCGACGTGCCGCGAAGGACCCAGTCGTGGAAGCCGGACAAGCCGGAAATCATGAACAGGCCGACCAAGCTGAAGACGACCGAACGGAAGGTGATGAAACGGGTCGGCTTCGAGGGAGAATCCTGGGAAGGGGACATGGCGGGAATTCCTTTTTGCGGCACCGGGCATCGGGCCTGCGTGTGTGCGGGTAGAAAGGCTACCACAATCGCGCCCCCGCGCGCAAGCCAAAAAGAAAAGGCAACTCCTTGAATTTCATGTGCATTCTCCCATACGCACCCCATCTACCCAACACATTCTCGATCCGTATACAAAAATATGCACCCGGTGTTTTCCCTCCCCTTCCCCACCCCCTAGACCCCATCCAACTATTTAAAATCGAAAAACATGATCCTTACAGGCTCGCCTGCCTGTCATCCGAATTTTTAAGGGGTCTGTCCCCTTAAAAACACGGGATTCCCTTGAAGCCGGATGTATGGTAGACTTCGCGGCATGAAAGTCACTTCCCTCTTCGCGGTCGCGGTCTGCACCGCCATGACCGCCGCGGCCGGGCCGCCGCGCGCGGCGTCGTTCGCCGATTTCGACCGCCGGGCGCGCGCCGGCGAGGAGCTCTCCGTCGTCTTCTTCGGCGGGTCGCTCACCTGGAGCGCCAACGCCAGCGACCCGAACCGGACCGGATTCCGGCCGCTCGTCGCGGAATGGCTGCGCATCAAGTATCCCGCCGCGCGCTTCCGCTTCCACGACGCCGGTCTCGGCGGCACGGGGTCCATGCTCGGGATCTTCCGGCTCGGCCGCGACGTGTTCCCGCACGAGCCGGACCTCGTGTTCCTCGACTTCGCGTGCAACGACGAAGGCGGCCCGACCGCGCTCGCGCAGTCCTGCTGCTACGAGTCGATCCTCCGGCGCCTGGTCGTCCGCGGCGTCCCCGTCGTGCAGATGTTCTTCACGTTCGGCTTCTGGGCGCGGAACATCGACGCCCCCGAGACCGGGCACCCGCAGCTCGCCGCGTACCGCAAGCTCGCCGAAGCCTACTCGACCGGCGTCGGCGACGTCTACCGCGACGGCCCGCTCTTCCGCGACCTGCGCGCGGGGAAGGTTTCGCCCGAGAACGTCTGGCCGTTCGACGACGCCCATCCCGGCGACCTCGGCTACCGCTACTTCGCCGCCGCCGGCATCGACGGCTTCGAGCGCGCGGTCGCGAGCAATCTCGTCTGCCGCGTGCCTGAAACGCCGGTCTTCGGCGACGTGAAAAACGTCACGCGAGGAGATGTCGGATGGGAGGATCAACTTCTCTGGGCGCTCTCGGAAACCACGGATTTCGTTTCCATTGCGGAGAGTGCGGAAGACACAAGAATCACGGATGACAAGGACGGGTTCTCTCCGTCCGCGCTGAACATCCGGGGCCTGGAGGAAGGGGACGGCTATACGTTCCTGACCGTTCCCGACGGTTGGTCGAGGAAGCCGACCTACCGAACCGCACTCTGGTTCGACGGGCTTTCCTCGCGCTGGATGGACGGCGTCGCCGTCTTCGCCGGCACGAACCGCGTGCCGCTGGAGGTCCGCGCGAAGGCGAACCTCGTCGGCGTCTTCGGCGAGGCGGACGAACATGCGCTCGTCTGCGAAGTCCGCGCCGACGGCGAAAAGCTCGCGGACTTCCGCGGGAACCACGGCGCGGGCGCGGGACGCCTCTTCATCTGGCGCCAGGCCCTCTTGCCCGGCTGGGAGCGCGGCGAAACGGCGGTGCATTCCTTCGCGTTCGACCCCCTTCCCTCCCCCGACGGCACCGGCGAGTTCCGCATCGGCTCGATCTGCACCGCGACGATCCTGCCCGCCGCCGCAACCGCGCCGCCGTCCGCGGACGCCATCGACCTTGAAAGAATCGACCACGGGCGCGAAGGCCCGCGGTAGGACTCCGCCGACGGGGCGTCAGCCGCGCGGGTGGAACTGCTTGACGACGGCCGCGAGGCGGTCGGCGTCCACGTGGGTGTAGATCTGGGTCGTGCCGATGTCGGCGTGGCCGAGCATCTCCTGAATGGCGCGGACGGGCGCGCCGCGGGCGAGCAGGTGCGTCGCGAAGGTGTGCCGCAGCCAGTGCGGCGAGACGTCCGGCGGCAGTCCCGCCTCGACCGCGCGCGCCTTGACGATCTTCCACACGCTCTGGCGCGAGAGCCCCTTCCCGCCCCGGCCGAGGAACAGCCGCGGCTCGCCGGGCGCCGGCCCGAACGCGGAGCGCGCCTCGTTCAGGTACGCGCGAAGCGCGGACTCGGCCTTCGAGCCGAGCGGCACGAGACGCGTCTTGGAGCCCTTGCCCGTCACGCGCACGAGCGCTTCCTCGAAGCGGACGGCGTCCAGCGGCATCTCCGCCAGCTCGCTCGCGCGCAGGCCGCAGCCGTAGAGCAGCTCGAGGATCGCGCGGTCGCGGAGCGACTCCCTCGCGTCGCCCGCCGCGGCCGCGAAGAACCGCTCCGTCGCCTCCTGCGGCAGCGCGTGCGGCAGGATGCGCGAGCGCCGCGGCTGGGCGACGGACGCGGCCGGGTCGGCGTCGATCCGCCCCTCGCC
>JAFPUX010000568.1 GCA_017413145.1 Kiritimatiellia bacterium
GACGGCGACGGCCGCCGCCGCCAGCACGACCGCAGCCGCGAAAATGAATCTCCGGTTCCGTGTTTTCATCATTCGTCCGATGCGCCATCGGGCGCATTGTCACGGCATTCTACGAAACCGGCCCCCGGAGTGCAAGACCGAAATGCCGAAAGGGCGGATGCCGGATGACAACAAATAGCAACGGAGATCGGAAGATTCCCGTCACTTCGCGCCCTTGCGGCGGTTGCAATCCTTGCAGAGCATCTGGCAGTTGGCCGGAATGGTGCGCCCGCCGTCGCGCCAGGGCGTGATGTGGTCCGCCTCCATCTGCGCGAGCTCGAAGTGCGCGCCGCAGAGCGGGCAGACGCCGTGCTGACGCTCGTAGGCCTCCAGCCGCGTGTTGTCGTCGAACGCCCGGATGCCCAGGTGCCGCTCGTCGCCGTCGAGAACGTACTCCCAGATGCCGCTCTTCTTCTGCACGTCGCTGTCCGCCACGAGCTTCGCCACGCGCGCCTCGAGCGCCTTCGGGTCCTGCGGCACCTCCGCGAACTTGTTGTAGAGCAGACCCCACGGCACCTTCTTCATCGGCGCGCGGATCACCGGGAACGTCGCCTTCGCCCAGTTCACGACCTGCTGGAAGTAGAGCCAGAGCGGGTTCGCGTTCGGGTCGTGCTGGTGCAGCGCCATGTAGAAGCGCGGGTCGGCGCCGTTGCCGATCCACCGCAACGCCGTCTCCAGGTAGTCCTGCCGGATCGGCGAGCCGTCCATGTAGGACGACGCGATCCTGTAGGCCGCGCACCCCGGACGACTGAAGTGCCGCTTCGCGTCCGACGTCCACGGCCCCGCGTAGACGGCGTTGCGCAGCTCCTGCTCCGTGAGCTTCTCGCCCGCGATGTTGATCGTCTGGAACCACCGCAGCTTCTCCTCGTCCGTCCCTTCGCAGACGTAGACCATCAGCGGATAAGCGAGGAAGCGCTCCCGCTCCGCATCCGTGAGGTTCGCGAAGAACCGCATGTCGTAGGAGAAGTCGCCCGCCGCGAACTGGCACAGCGAGATCGTCCGCTGCTGTCCGTCCATCACCTCGAACGAGCCGTCCTCCCGCCGCGCCCAGTACATCACGTTGAGCGGGAAGCCGTGCATCACCGAGTCGATCACCGCCTCGCGCTGCTTGTCCTTGTAGATGAACTCGCGCTGGTAGGCCGGCCGGATGTCGAGCTTCCCGCCGTAGCCGACGACGCCCTCGTCGCCCTTGTCCTCGTATCCCGCGACCAGGTCGCGGACCGCGATTTCGTGCAGTTGGATATCCATGGTTCTTGTTGGGTGGCACGGGCGCGGCACCGCGTCGCGGCTTGCGCCCGTGCGGGTGGATGATTCAAGCGGGTTTGCGGCGACGGATGACGATGCGTTCGTACAGACGGCGAAGGTTGCCGTCTTGTTCCAAATAGAAACGCGGACCTCCGCCCGATTTGCCGAGTCTCTTCTTGACGACCGTCATGTCGGCAAGATCAAGACTTTGTCCGACGATTTCAAACTGATGAGGATTGTATTTGTCGAGAAAAGTAAGCGGCACGCCCATCTCGCCAGCATAGTCACATGGTATGTTTTCTACCCTTCCAACTTCAATGGCGTCATAGTTGAAATACTTCGGATATTCTTCAGGTGAATAGTTTCGAAATAGAATGAGCTCTTCGTTCCTTTTCTTGATTTCCAGATTCGTGAACCAAACGACGCCGGATACGCGGATCATTCCGGCACGATGGTCTCCCGCGGAAGCGGTATCCTCATAGTTTGAGATGAAATGTGCTGCCCCGCCCTTGAAACCGTATCCAAGCCAGACTTTGTTGTCCATTATTAGCGGAAAAATTTCTTTGTAGGTGATGGCGTTCTGATTGCCAACGATGATGAATTTCTTGTCGAACCGCATCAGTTGCGCGACATATTGGCGGAAGAGCGAGAACGGCGGATTCGTGACGACGATGTCCGCCTGCATGAGCAGCTCGATGCATTCGGCCGAACGGAAGTCGCCGTCGCCCTGCAACGGATGGATGCCAATCTCCTCGGGGTCGGGGACGCGGTTGCCGTTCTTGTCGCCGTCGTAGACGAGCGAGATCGCGCGCTCGCAGTCGTGCTGCGAGAAGAGGTCCGGCGTCTGGTTCTTGTAGCACGTCGTGATGAGGCGCTTCAGCCCCAGCGCCTCGAACTGGTAGGCGAAGTAGTGGAAGAAGTTGGAGACGCGCGGGTCGTCGCAGTTGCAGAGTACCGTCTTTCCGCGGAAGTGCTCCTTGTAGTGGCGAAGCTCGTTCTCGATGTCCGAGAGCTGCGTGTAGAACTCGTCCTTCTTGTTTTGCCGCGCGTCGTTCAGCAGTTTGTTCGCCATGTCGTCTTCCTCGGCCCTGTCGCGATGCGCTGCATCGCGGCGGGCCGGAGGGGACGAAAAAAGGGCGTCCTCGATCCATGCCCACCTCGGAGGCCGTACCACGGGCCCGTGTGATTCACATGGTCGAGGACGCACCCGGTGTGGGCGCGTCCTGCAAGATGGAATCACACAAGGCTGTGGTGCCTTGTCGGTTTTACGACGTTGGAAAGAGTGGTACGTTTTCCGAGGTGGCGTCGTTTAGCAGTTCGCTAAGGGTTCGTTTGTGGGTTCGTCAAATGGAGGATGGCGGATTTCTCCGTTGGGGTTCGTATGCGGCGGAGTCTACCACACGGCCGCTTCCGGAGCAAGCGGGCGGCGTGCGTGGAGGATTAAGGCTCGACAACGTCCGGAACACCGTTCGTCGGACTCCCGGATTGTGGGATCGCAACATCCGGCATCCGCGGGACGATCCGTTCGAGCCGGTTGCTCGCCGCCGCCCGAACCTCGTCGCAGAAGTTCTCGTTGTCCGCGAACCAGCGCAAAAGCGCTTCGGCCGACGGGATGCCGTCCTCCTGCCGACGAATCAATCCGCGATAGCGTCCTCCGTCGGGGAACCGCGGAGGGTCTATCCATATCTGTTCGATGGCGAGATACCATTCCATTAAAACAGAATCGTCCATTTCATTTGCGTTGTCGTTGAGAAACGACAACAGGAGATTGCGTCGGAATGCATTCCTGCGGGCGCCTTCAGCATATTGCGTTTCTTTACGACCAGTTGATGGCGAATGTGTTTCCGACGACGACGGAGACTTTCCTCGAAGAACAACGGGGCGCCGGATTCCCGGATCGTGGTCTTTCATTTCGGTCGCAAACGACACAAGCCGTTGGGACAGAGTTCGCGGATCGCAATCTCCGGACTTGGAGTCGACAGGATTAGCGAATAGATTCGTTGAAGAAAGAAGCATCGGGCAGAGCCGAGAAAAGGCGGCGCGATCGGTCTCGTGATCCGAATCCACCCGACCAAATCCGTTTGTGAGCGTTCCGTTACGAGCACATGGTGGATTTGTCGAGAAAAAAGGACGAGCGAACGAGATTTCTTCCCCTGCCGAAATCATGTTGAGTCCGAACGTCATCGCAAGAATGGAGACAATCGATTGTTCGATTTTCATCATGGCGACCTTTTCCTTTCAACATTTGTGGCGCAATGCGCTTCTCCTTGAAGCCCATGAGGACCAGAAGTGTCGACAAATGAAATGCCGGATTCTGCATATTGGAGAATGCCGAGCACTCTTTTGATCTCGTCTTCGTAAAATCCGAAACCAGGAGAAGGAACAAGTATCTTGGACGTCCCCAGTTCGTTTTTCAATACAACCATGTTGATAGCATTCGGAAGCGAGTTTCCTTGAACGCCCCATCCGCTTTCTACAACGCCCCTGAGCGGAAACAGCACCGGGATTATCAGAACATCTTCTTGATTAAGAGACAACGAAGATGTCAACAAGTCTCGAATCGCGTCTAGGTTGGAATCTACTTCTTCGATTTTTACCGCGTTTGTTGGATTGGAATAGGGATGAATCCAGTCTGAGAGGGTGTTCGCATATTCAACGAGTTCCGGATTGTCGGGATCTTCCAAAAGCCATTCGTCGCATTGACCGATTTCGTCACGAATCAATTGCATTCCCAATTCCAAGTCGCCCAAAAGAATCTTGAATCCGTTGTCTCCGGCAACCGGCACAATAGCAAAAACTTCGTCCACATGTCCTCCTTGCAGCCAATGCACCGGAAGTTCAAGAAGGTCGCCACTGTCCGTTTGAATCTCTTGAGCCTTGAGAAAACATTTTGCATTTCCCGTCAAATTGCTTCCCGTAACGATCAATCCATGAGGATGAATGGTCGTCGAAGGAGTCGCTTCCACATTTCCGCCCATACGCTCGACTACAGGGTTCGTGAATACGCCGATGCTGTTCGAGAGGAGATTTACAAAACCATGACGTTCCATTGACCAGACGGATGAGCGACCGTTGGTATCGCCCGTCCATCCGAGTTCTGCAACGTCCTGGGGAAAAGGAGTCCACATCGCCTCCTCGACAGGAAGGAAACCGTCAAGCGCGTTGGTCGTTTCTAGAACGAAGTCGTCCCACCCGGGTCCTGCCAGTCCCGAATAGAACACCTTCTCCGCCACGTCGCAGTTGGAGAGGACTTCGAACCGGGCGACGCGGACGCGGATCGTGTCTTCGCCGACGAATTCGCCGTCCAGCCGGACGCGCAGCGTGAGCAGCACGGTCGCACCGTGGAAGCGGCCTTCGAGCCGGAGCTCGAGGTCGGTCGCGCCGAACAGGTCCGCTGCGAGGTTTCCGTAGAGGGACGGCACTTCTCCGCCGAGCGCCGGCGCGTTCGTCGCGTTCGAGCCGAAAAGCCGGATGCGTTGGGTCGCGGGAACGAAGGAGAGCAGGTCGCCGTCCGGGACCGTCACGGCGATTTCCGCCGTCAGAACCGCGCCGGTCGGCAGGTCCGCCTGCGGGAAGCCGAAGCGGCGGACGACGATCCGGGCCAGGTCCGCCAGGTCGCCCGCACCGTTCACGACCAAGTCGTCGCAATCGGGCACGCCGTTGCCGTCGTCGTCGTTGTTGTTGCACGGGACGACCATGCCCGTTGCGTCGTCGAACCCGAACGGCTCCGCTTCGTCCTCGTCGTCCGCCGGAACGCCGGTCCGGTCGAAGTCGCCGTCGAGTTCCGCGGGCACGACCACGACGTGGCCTTCCGCGGAATGCGCGCCGCCCGGGTAGGTCGCGAGAATCGAGTAGACGCCCGGGACGGAGCCGGACGAGACCCAGACGCTCCGCGGTCCGGTCAGGAACGTGGCGGTGTCGGTCGAGTCTTCCGATGCGTACAGCCGAGGGCCGTTCGCGACGGCCGGGTAGATCTCCCATCCCAGCGCCGGATGCCACGAGCGCTCCGTGACGGACATTTCGACGCGACGGCCGGAGCCGCATTGGACGCCGGCGAGAGGGGCGGCGAGTTCCGGCATTTCGGGAAGCGTGTGGAGAATGGCGGTCTTGGTCTGCGCGACGTTGCCCGCGGTTCCGTCCCGCGTGTGGACGTGCGTTGTCAGGAGGCTCTCGGCGTTTTCGCAATACCAGTCCTCGCCCCAGACGGTCTCGTGGCCGGGAAGCCGCTGGGACGAGTGGTCGGCGAACGTCCGTCCCGTCGGTTGGAGGGGGTTTCCGAAGCGCGCCTCCCAGCAGTACCAGTCCGGGTCCACGTGAGGCCACGAGGTGAGCCACCGCAGCGAAACGCGGTAGGTCGCGCATCGCCGGAGCAGGAGAACGTCCTCCTCGGCGACGCCGGGCGCGGCCGCGACGACCGTGTGCGTCCGCAGCTCACCTTGGATGCCCCGGACCGACATCTCCCACGCCGCGTAGTCCCCGTACAGCCGGACCGGAAGCGTCATGAGCTGCCAGACGGCCGGCGGCAAGCCGTCGTCGGACGGATCGCGCGGATCGGATCCGTTTGCGATTTCGAACAGGTCCGACGATCCGTCGCCGTCCGTGTCGGGGGAGAACGGATCCGTGAAGTACTCGCAGACCTCTTCGAAATCGCCGAGCCCGTCGTTGTCCGAGTCGGCGAGTTCGTGGTCCGTTCCGAAACAGAAGGCCTCTTCCGTGTCCGTCAGGCCGTCTCCGTCCGTGTCCGTCGTCGGGCCGGCGACGAAGAAGCACGACTGTTGCGGCATCTCGTGTCCGCAGACGTAGTGGACGTTGGTGTAGGCCGCAGCGGGATCGAACGGGGAAACGGCGACGTTCGTCGCGACCGGACAGGACGCGTCGTGGAGCGTGGCGGGGTCCGTCCATCCGGGGATGTCTTCGTTCGGGATTTCCGTGCAGAACGACGTGACGTTGGTCTGCCCGGGCGCGGCGAACGCCATGTAGGGCCGCCAGCCGGGTTTGCGGAGCGTCTGCGAGAGATACAGGTCGAAGGCGTTGCCCGGCAGCGAGCCGGCCGGCCATTCGGCGGTGACGAGGACGGACGTCGGCGTGAAGGAGAGATCCGTCAGCATGAGGTTGGTGACGGCGGGCGGACCCGTCCGTTGGCGCGGAGCGCGGCGTCTTCCGCGGCGTCCGCCAGATAGTCTTCGAGATCGTCCGCCGGAACGAGCAGGAAGCGCGCCACGACGTGCGAAAGTTCGCGCCAGGCGTCGCCCGGCGATGTGGCTGGACCGAGAAGCGATTCGAGCCAGGTCGTCGCGTCGGCCGGCGGCACGAGCGGTTCGATTTCGTGGAACGCGAGGCCGTCGGCGTCGTAGAAGACGGCCGCGCCGGTCGCGTCGTCGAGCCGCGCGTAGACCGGAAAGACCTCGTGGCCGAACCGCTTTTCGGCGACGAGCCCCGCGAGAAAGTCCGCGGGCCACGAAGCGTCCAGCGGAACGATCCGTTCCTCCTCGACCTGGACCCGGTCCGCCGCGGGCATCAGCGCGCCGGCGCCCGCGGCCAAGCGGTCCGCCAGCTCTCGCGCCAGGTCGATCGGCGAAGCCGTCGCCAGGTTCGCGAGCAGGAGCGCTGCAAACGCCCCCGTGCGCCGCACGCCACGGAAAGAGCTTGCCGATTCCGACTGGATCTCTTTCATGGCTTTGACCTCCGCCGCGAAACGAGCTAGCGGGCGTTTTCCGCGCCGGAGATGCCGAGCGCGGCCAGGTCGGTTTCGGTCCAGACGCCGTCGACGGTCGCGTCGAGCGTGCCGAGGTCGCGCTGGAGCGCGAGCTCCTGCCCGCGCCAGTCGGTGATGGCGCGGTAGAGCGAGTTCTGCGCGGAGACGAGCGCGGCCTGGGCGTCCAGGAGGTCGGTCATGTCCGCGCGGCCGGCCTCGAGCAGCAGGTCCTGGTTGCGGACGCGCCGCGCGGCGAGCTCCACCGCGCGCGACTGGATGGCGAGCTGTTCGCGCGTCTGCGAAAGCGACCGCATGTCCTGGCGGACCGTCGCCTTGAGGTCGTCCTCCGCCTTCTGGTAGGCGCGGACGGCGGCCTCGAGCGCGACGAGCGCGTTGCGGTAGGCGTTGCGCTCGGCGGTGCGCTCCAGCGCGAGGTCGATCTTGAGCGTGCCGGACGCCGTCCCGTCCTTCATCCGGAACTCGCCGTGGTCGCGCCCCTCGCGCGCCATCGCGGCCGAGCCGGGCTCGCCCACGCGCGCCGCGCCGCCGAGCGTGATCTCGCTGCGCAGCGCGTCCTCCGCGACGAGCAGGTGCCGCTGCGCGTCCTCGACGCGCTCGCGGGCGTCGAGGACGTCCGCCCGGCGCTCGAACGCGACCGCGAGCGCACGGTCGGTCGCCTCCTTCATCGCGCCCTCGTCGACGGAATCGGGCGGCGGCAGCGCGTCCGTGTCCGGCGGCGCGGAGGCGTCCTCCTCCGGCGGCGCGAGGAAGCGCGCGACGAGCGCCTTGAGCTCCTCCAGGTCGCTCTCTCGCGGCTCGATCCGCGCGTCGGGCGGCAGGCCGAGCCGCGCCTTGAACGAATCGAGCGTGGTCTCGTAACCCTGGCACGCGGCGATCCAACTCGCGCGCGCCGCGAGCTCGCTCTGGTGCGCCTGGTCGAACGCGGCCTTGGAGAGGCGGCTCGCGTCCGCCATGCGGCGGGAACGCCGCGTCGAAAGCACGACGCGGCGGTAGTTGTCGTCCTCGTTCTGGCGCGTGCGCTTCGCGAGCAGCAGCGAGAGGTAGGCGCGGGCGACGTCCGCGACGAACGCGCGCTTGCGCTGCTCGAACTCGCGCACGGCGTAGACGAGGTCGCGTTCGGCCTGCGTGAGCGATTCGCGGCGCACGAGCGTGCCCGAGCCGCGCAGCAGCGGAATCGAGACGCTGATGTCCGCGACCGCGCCCCACGCGGTCTTGCGCTTGCCCGTGAGCGAGCCGGCGAGGTTGAGCGCGAGCGAGGCGTCGGTCGAAACGCCGTTCTCGAACGTGCGTTTCGCGCCGGCCGTCGCGGTCTCGCCGTGCGAGCCCTGGCGCTTGCCGTCCTCGCCGCCGAGCGCCGAGTCGACCGAGCCCGCGAGCGCACCGAGGAGGGTCGTGTGGAACTCGTGGCTCGCCAGGTCGAGCGCGAGGGCGCTCTCGAAGAGACGCTCCTTGTCGGCTTGGAAGTCCGGCGAATTGGCGGCGGCGATGCGGACGGCGTCCTGCAGGCCGATCTCGAGCGCGTTCGTGCCGGCGGGCGCGAACGCGGCGTCCGCGCCCTCGCGCCCGGGCAGCAGCCGCTCCTCCGCGCGCCAGTAGCGGTTCGTCGGGAGGTCGCGGATGCCGAGCGAAGCCGGGTCGAAGACGGGCAGGTTCTGGCCGACGAGCAGCCGCCGCCGCAGCGTGTCGGACGCCGACTCGACCTCGACCGGTTCCTCGCGGAGCCCTTCCGCGGCGCGCGCGGCCGCAAGACGTTCCGCGGCGGCGCGGTCGGCGTCTTCGCGCCACGCCTGCGCGCTGCGGCAGCCGACGCCCGCCGCGCACAGGGCGGCGAGGGCTGCGGAGACCGCGGTCCGGCGGAAGAGACGTTGCATGTGCGCGGATTCTACCAGAAATCCCGCCCCGCGCGCAACGCGGGCGCGAACCGCTACGCGAAGACGTCGCGGAAGTCGATGCCCTCCGCGGCGAGGGCGTAGACCGCGAGCGGCAGCCCTTCCGCCGCACGGCGGCACGCGAGCAGGTAGGCGCCGTAGTCCGCGTCGGATTCGCCGTCCGCCGGCGGACGCAGGCCGAAGAGCGCCAGGTCCGCGTCCGCGGAGGCGGCGCGGATCGCCGCGACGGCGGCCAGACCCTGCGGCGCCGGGAGGACCGAGACCTCCGCGCGGACGCGGGCGTCGTCGAGGAACGCGCGGAGCGTCTCCTCGGCGCGGGCGGGGTCCTCGTCGGGCTCGGCGACGTGCCGCAGGCGCAGCGCGGCATCCTCCCACGCGC
>JAFPUX010000569.1 GCA_017413145.1 Kiritimatiellia bacterium
ACGGCGGCGGGCGGCTCGCGCGACGGCGGCGCGGCGAGCGCGGCGTCGAGCGCCGCGAGATCGGCGGGGTCGTGCGAGAGGCAGAGGACCTGTCCGGGGGCAAGCTGCGCCGTTCCGGCGCGCTCGCCCCCGGAGTGACGAGTGACGAGTGACGAGTGACGAGTGTCCGGCGTCGTCGAGTCGAAGAGGACGACGGCGGCGGTGGCGTCGAAGCCGGTCCAGGAGACGGGCTGGGAGTGGTCCGGGTCGAGGTTCGCGAGGACGAGGAGCGATCGATCGCATCCGCTTGCGCCGCTGCGCGGGACGCGCAGCAGCGCAAGCGAATTGCCTTCCTTGATTTGCCGCATTTCGACGTGCGCGCCGGCGCCGAAGGCGGGGTGGAGGGCGAGGAGGGCGTTGAGGCGGCGGAGGGCGGCGACCTGGTTGTCGGGCGCGCCCCAGCGCAGCGCGGAGGCGCCATGGACGTCGACCTTCTCGGTCGCGAACCACTCGACGCCGTTCGTGATGCCGAAGCAGCCCTGCTGCGACGCGAGCGCGGCGAGGGCGGTCCGCATGCGGGCCCAGGAGCGGGAGCGCGCGGCGAGACGGTTGTTGTCGTGCGTCTCGGCGTAGTGCGCGAGCGGGCCGGTCTCCTCGCCCATCGCGGTGGCGCCGGGCAGGTAGCGCTCGAACGCCGAGCGGTCGTCGGTCTGGAAGAGCTCCGAGTAGGCCCAGTCGAGGCCCTGCTCGGAGATGAGGTCGCGCGTGACGGAGATCTTGCCGCCGAGGCCCTCGAGCAGGAAGACCGTCTCGGGGAACTGTTCGCGGACGCGCGCCACGACGTAGCGCCACGTGTCGGCGGGGACCATGTAGCCGGCGTCGCAGCGGAAGCCGTCCACGCCCTGCGCGCACCAGAACTCGAAGACGGACGCCATGAACTCGCGCAGGCCGGGGCGCGCGTAGTCCAGCTCCACGAGGTCCTCCCACGTGACGCCCCACGCGCCGGGCGAGCGGAAGCGGCCGTCCGGTTCGCGGCGGAACCAGTCCGGGTGGTGCGTCTGGAGCGTCGAGGCCCAGCCCGTGTGGTTGGCCGGCAGGTCGATGAAGAGGCGCGCGCCGCGGACGTGCACCGCGTCGACGAGCTCGCGGAACTGGTCGAGCGGCGTGGCCGCCGGGTCGAACTCCGCGAGCGCGGGGTTGACCGCGAGGAAGTCCGTCCCCGCGAACGGCGAGCCGAAGCGGCCCATGCGCGCGTAGGTCGTGGGGATCGGGTGGATCGGGAGGAGCTGGACGACGCGGAAGCCCTCGTCCAGCACGATCGTGTCGAGCCGGCGGGCGAGCGCGCGGAACGTGCCCTCGGGCGGGATGGCCGCGTAGCCGCGCCGGTCGAGCGCGAGCGCTTCGGGCGGCGCCGGGTCGCTCTTCTCCGCTTCGCACGCGGGGCCGAACTGGCGCGGGAACGCGCAGTAGACCGACGCGCCCTGGACGGTCCACGCGGGCGAGACCTTGATCTCGACGTCGCCGCCGTCGGGCCAGGCGGGCCGCGTCGAGCCGGGCTCGAAGTAGCAGGCTTTGGCGCGGAAGAAGCCGATGTCGACGAGCGGAAGGCGCACTTCGTAGACTTCGGCCGCGCCGTCGCGACGCGAGAGGCGCATCGGGATGTCGTTCCAGTCGAGCGCGAGCGCGGGGCGGTCGGCGTCGAAGCTCTCGACCGTCTCGCGGCGCTTGCGCTTCGCGCCGCCGAGCGAGGTGCGCAGGACGGCGCGCCCGCCGGCGGGCGCGCCGTCGACGCGGAGCTCGAAGGAAAACGTGTCGCCGGAATGGCGCAGGAAGCGCCCGCCGGGCGCGGGTGACTGGAGAATCGTCATGCGACGAAACTAGACGTGGCAGAGGTCCGGGAGGAAGAACGGTGCGGTCGGAGCGCCGTCCGCTCGCGGCCCGAAGAAAGCCCGGACGAACTCGGGGGAGGGGAGCGCCTGGTCGGGCAGCGGCGCGCCGGCGGGGAAGACCGGCGCGAAGGCGTCGAGCAGGGCCGCGTTGTCGAGCGAGAGCAGCATGCCCATCCCGAGGCCGATCCCGCCCGTCCACGGACGGAGGGCGCCCACGAGCCCGACGTCGGAGGACCCGACCGCGACGATGAGCGAATTCGCGATCTTGGCGGTCTCGGCGGCGATTTCCAGGATGCCGTCGGGCGCGCCCGCGTAGTCGACGAGCTTCTTGTGTTCGGCCGAATAGACGGCCCAGGCGTCCGGTTCCGCGGCGCCGGCGGGCGTGGCGGTCCAGACTTCGCACTTGATGCGGCCGAGGCGCTTGCGCCAGCGCTCGAACGGCTCGTCGACGAACGGATCGGTGCGGCGGCGCAACTCCCACATCGCGGGCGTGACGGGCGAGGCCGGCCCTTCGCCGATCTTCGCGACGGCGCGCGAGCGCGGCGCGCGGGCGAGCGAATGCGAATCGAACCAGAGGCTCCAGAACCAACCGGCCGTCTCGAAGCCGAAATGCGCGTAGCGGTCGTGGCGGCCGCCGAGCCAGACGAGCTTCACGCCCTCGCCGCGGAGCCGCTCCAGCTGCGCCTTCAGGAGCGCGCTCATGCAGCCCTTGCCGAGCGCCTCCTTCGCGGTCGAGACCTGGCCGATGCCGGCGAAGCGGACGCGGCACCCCGCCACGTGCAGGTCCATCGGGTAGGCGCCGACGCAGGAGACGATGCGGCCGCCCTCGCGCACGACGAGGTGGCGGCCCATGGTTTCGTCGGTCGGTTCGAAGAGATCGTCGCAGAACGTCTCGAAGCGCGGGTGCGTCGGGTTGCCGCGCGTGAAGACGGCGAAGAGGAAGTCGAGGAGTTCGGCGCGGTCGGCGCCTTTGGCGGGTTCGATGTTCATGGGCGGACATTCTAGCACAACGGAATTGCGTTTTGAAGCCGAAAAGTGTAGACTGCCGCTCCATCCATCACCCAACCAACGGGACCACCATGCAAATCCTGGCCTTCTGTCTCTACTTCGCCGTCGTTCTCGCGATCGGCCTCTACTTCTTCGCCAAGTCCAAGGGCGGCGGCGAAAAGGAATACTTCCTCGGCGGGCGCCAGATGGGCCCGTGGGTCTCCGCGATGTCCGCGCAGGCCTCCGACATGTCCGGCTGGCTCCTCATGGGCTTCCCCGGCTCCATCCTCGCCTTCGGCATGGGCAAGGTCTGGATCGGCATCGGCCTGGCGCTCGGCACGATCGCCAACTGGGTCTTCGTCGCGAGCCGCCTGCGCCGCTTCTCGCAGGCCGCCGGCGACTCGATCACGCTGCCGCAGTACCTGACGAACCGCTTCGCCTCGTCGAACTCCGCGCTCAAGATCGCGTGCGCGATCGTGTTCCTCGTGGCCTTCACGATCTACGTCGCCAGCGGGTTCGTCGCCGGCACGAAGGTGTTCACGAGCATCGTCCCGTCCCTGGCGGCCCACAAGCACCTGGCGCTGGTGATTTTCGCGGCGCTCATCCTCTGCTACACGTTCCTCGGCGGCTACAAGGCCGTGTGCTGGACGGACTTCTTCCAGGGCATCATGATGCTCTGCGCGCTGCTGCTCGTGCCGATCGCGATGTGCTCGACCGGCCACTTCGACGCCGCGTACTCCGGCGCGTTCGCGGAGGGGATCAAGCCGTTCGGCAACGACCCGTTCGCGGCCTCGTGGAAGGACATCGTCTCCGGCCTCGGCTGGGGCCTGGGCTACTTCGGCATGCCGCACATCCTCGTGCGATTCATGGGCATCAAGGACCCGAAGAGCGTGAAGAAGTCGGCGTGGATCGCCTGCGTCTGGGTCGTGCTCTCGCTCGGCGCGGCGGTGGCGATCGCCATCCTCGGCCGCACGTACCTGCTCTCCGGCGGCGATTCGCTCGCGGCGCAGCTGATCCCCGAGTCCGCGCAGCAGATGGTGTTCGTGACGGTCGTGAACGACCTCTTCCCCGGGTTCGTCGCGGGCGTCCTGCTGGCCGCGATCATCGCCGCGTCGATGAGCACGGCGGACTCGCAGCTCCTGGTCGCCTCGTCCGCGTTCTCGAGCGACTTCTACCAGCCCGTCGTCCGCAAGAACCAGGCGACCGACGCGGAGATGCTCTGGGTCGGGCGCTTCGTGGTGATGATCGTCGCGTTCGTGGCGTTCTACGTCGCCGCGAGCGGCCTGGAGAAGCCCGGTTCGTGGGCCTCGAGCATCATGGACATGGTGGAGAACGCGTGGGGCCTCTTCGGCGCGGCGTTCGGGCCGGTCGTGATCCTCTCGCTCTTCTGGCGCCGCTTCAACTACGCGGGCGCGCTCGCCGGCATCGTCGCCGGCGCGGTCGTCGACCTGGCGTGGCTGCTCGTCCCCGTGATCGCCGTCGAGGGCGCGGACGGCGCCCAGACGCTCGTCTCGCTGAGCAGCGGGCTGGGCGTCTACGAGATCGTCCCCGGCTTCGTCGCCAGCTTCCTGGCGGCCGTCCTCGCCTCGATCCAGACGGAGAAGCCCGGCGCCGAAGTCGAAGCGATCTTCGACAAGGCCGTCGCGAAGGCGTAGCGCGCCGTCCGGCGCGGGGTCGCGCCCATGTACATCGGACTCCTCTTCGCCGTTCTCACGGGCCTCACGTGGGTGATCACCGGCGCGATCGTCGGCTCGGCGGAGCGGCGGGGTTGCGGCGCGTTCCGGCAGCAGCTCGTGAGCGCGCTCTACTCGATCGGGGCGGTGTCGCTGGTCCTCGTCGCGGGCGGGCGGCTGTTCCCGGACGCGCCGCCGTTCGCGTTCTCGGCCGCCGCGGTGCCGTCGCTGCTCATGGTCGCGTGGGGCTTCCTGAACTTCTGGATGATCTTCTTCATGGGCCGCGCGATGGCGCGCGGGCCGAACGGGCTGGCGTGGACCGTCACGCAGTCCGGCCTCGTGTTCCCGTTCCTGATGGGCGTGCTCGCGGGCCATTCTCCGCTCACGTGGGCGCGGGCGGCCGGGTTCGCGCTCATCGTCGGGAACGTCGTCGTCTCGGGCGTCGCGAAGGGCAGGGGCTCGAAGGGGGGCTCCACGCTGCGGTGGTTCCTGCCGGCGCTGGCGGCGTTCGTCCTGTGCGGCGCGAACCAGTGCGCGGTGAACCTCGTCTCCTACGAGAGCGTCGTCCCGCCGGAGATGCGTCCGGCGAACCTGGAACGGATGTTCTGGGGCGCGGTCGGGACGCTCGCCGGGTGGGCGGTCTTCACCGCCGGCAGGCGCCTGCTGGAGGGGCCCGCGCCGCGCGACCCGGACCTGCGCGGCAAGTACGTTTTCCTGCTGAAGGTCTGCGGCGCGGCGCTCGTGCCGGGGTTCGTGGCGAGCTGCTGGTTCCACTTCAACGCGCTGGACCGGCTCCAGGCGGCCGGGGCGATCGCGAACGCCTCGCCGATGGAGGTGAACGCGTGCCTGCTCGGGTTCTTCCTCTACGGACGCCTCGCGCTGCGCGAGCGGACGACGGCGCTGCAGAACGCCGCCTTCGCGCTGGGGCTGCTGGGCGTCGTCCTGATCGCGCTGGGGTAGCGCGGGGCCGGCGGCCCTACGCGAGGCGCTCGATCGCGCGGTGCGCGATGTCGGAGCGGTAGTACGCGTCCGCGAACTTGATTTTCACGACGCCGCGGTAGGCGGCCGCGACGGCTTCCTTGATGCCGTCGCCGAGCGCGGTCACGCCGAGGACGCGGCCGCCGTCCGTGAGGGCGGCGCCGCCTTCGGCGGGCTTGGTGCCGGCGTGGAAGACGACGACGTCCGGCTGGGCGGCCGCTTCGTCGAGGCCCTCGATCAGGTTGCCCTTGGCGTAGGTCTCGGGGTAGCCGCCGGCGACCATGACGACGCAGACGGCGGACCGCGGGTCGATTTCGAGCTTGACCTGGTCCAGCGTGCCGTCCATGCAGGCGCGGAGCGGCTCCAGGAGCGGGCTCGAAAGGCGGGCCAAGACGGCCTGCGTCTCGGGGTCGCCGAAACGGCAGTTGAATTCGAGCACTTTCGGGCCGTTGGCGGTGAGCATGAGGCCGGCGTAGAGGACGCCGCGGTAGACGATCCCGCGGGCCTTGAGCTCGCGGACGACCGGGAGGAAGACCTGCGATTCGACCACGGCGAGCATGTCGGGCGTCATCGCCGGGGCGGGCGAGTAGGCGCCCATGCCGCCGGTGTTGGGGCCCTTGTCGCCGTCGAGCAGGCGCTTGTGGTCCTGCGCGGAGGGGAGGAGGGCGACGTGTTCGCCGTCCACGAACGCGAGGAGCGACGCCTCTTCGCCGTCGAGGTACTGCTCGACGAGCACCGAATCGGCGGCGGCGCCGAACTTGCGGGCGTCGAACATGTCGGCGATCGCGGCGTCGACGTCCTCCTGGGTCATGCAGACGCTCACGCCCTTGCCGGCGGCCAGGCCGTCGGCCTTGAGGACGACGGGGATGCCGAGCCGGGCGACGGCCTCGCGGGCCTCTCCTGCGGTGCGGACGACCTCCGCCTCGGCGGTGGGGACCTGCGCGGCGCGCATGACGTCCTTGGCGAACTCCTTGCTGCCCTCCATGCGGGCGGCGGCGGCGCAGGGGCCGAAAATGGCGAATCCCTCGGCCTGGAAGGCGTCCACGACGCCGAGGCAGAGCGGGACTTCGGGGCCGACGACCGTGAAATCGGGGCGGTTTTCGCGCGCCCAGGCCACGAGGCCGGCCACGTCCTTGGCGGCGACGGGCACGTTCGTCGCGATGGCGGCGGTGCCGGCGTTGCCGGGGGCGCAGAAGAGTTCGGCGGAGGGGTCGTCCTCGCGGAGTTTCCAGGCGATGGCGTGCTCGCGGCCGCCGTTGCCGATGACGAGAATCTTCATGGTAGGGGGTGTCCGCAACCGCGGAACGGCCGGAATGCTACCAAATCCGGCCCGGCCGCGCAATCCCCCTCTCGCGCGCGGCGCAACTCGGAAAGGGGCAGAATCAAATGAGGCGGCGGCGGGAGGCGGCGGGACAGCGGCCGGCTGGGGCGGGCCCCG
>JAFPUX010000570.1 GCA_017413145.1 Kiritimatiellia bacterium
CGTCGCTGCTCGAAGCCGCCGTCGCGGACGACCCGCTCGACGAGGGCCGCCGTCCCGCCGACGCGGCGGAAACGGCCGCGCTCGAACGGCAGCGCGCCGTCGCGAAGACCGCCGCGCGGAACCCCTACCGCGGCGCGATCGCGGTCGACGCGGCGGACGGCCGCGTCCTGTTCCAGGACAACGCGGACGTGCCGTGCCTGCCCGCGAGCATGGTCAAGATGATGGACCTGCTGCTCGTGCTCGAGGCGGTCGAACGCGGCGAGTTGCGCGAGAGCGACAAGGTCGCGGTCTCCGTCCGCGCGGCGAAAACCGGCGGCTCGCAGGTGTTCCTCGACCCGAAGGAGTCCTTCACGCTCGAGGGCATGCTCTTCGCGCTGATCGTGCAGAGCGCGAACGACGCCGCGGTCGCGGTCGCGGAACACGCGGCCGGGTCGTGCGAGGCGATGGTGGCGCGCATGAACGCGCGCGCCGCGGAGCTCGGCATGAAGGACACGCGCTTCCATTCGGTGCACGGCCTGCCCGCGAACGTGCCGGCCGGCCAGCTCAACGACGTCTCGACGCCGCGCGACATGGCGATTCTCGCGCGCGAGCTTTGCCGCCACCCCGCCGCGTTCAAGTACACGTCGTGCGACTACCGCGTCTTCCGTCCCGGCCCCAAGCCGCCGAAGTTCGAGCTCCGGACGCACAACCCCGTGCTGCAGCGGGAAACGCGCATCGCCGGGGCGGACGGCCTCAAGACCGGCTTCACGAACACCGCCGGCTATTCGCTCGCGGCGAGCGTCGTGCGGAACGGCCGCCGCGTGATCGTCGTCACGATGGGCACGGGCGTCGCGGACAAGAAGGGCGCCATCGACGGTCCCTCCTCGAAAACCGTCCGCAACCGCACCGTCTCGCGCCTCGTCGAAGAGGCCTTCGCAAAATGAAACCGACCCGGGAACCCCGACCATGAACGTTTTCCCCTTCGCCGCGCTGCGGCCCGCCGACGGCCTCGCCGCCGACATCGCTTCCCTACCCTACGACGTGATGGACACCGCGGAAGCCCGCCGCATGGCGGCCGGCAAGCCGCTTTCGTTCCTGCACGTCGTCCGCTCCGAGATCGACCTGCCCGAAGGCGCCGACCCCTACGCGCCGGCCGTCTACGAGACGGCGAAGAAGAACCTCGACGCGCTCGTTGCCGGCGGGAAGCTCGTCCGCGAGGACGCCCCCGCGCTCTACCTCTACCGCCAGACGATGGGTTCGCACGTCCAGACGGCCGTCGTCGCCTGCTGCGCCGCGGAGGACTACGCGAACGGCACGATCCTCCGCCACGAAAAGACGCGCAAGGACAAGGAGGACGACCGCACGAACCACATCCTCGCCACGCGCGCCCACACGGGGCAGGTGTTCCTCTGCTACCGCGACGAAGCCGCAATCGACGCGCTTGTCGCCGCCGAGACGTCCGCCCCGCCGCTCCTCGACTTCGTCGCCGAGGACGGCATCGGCCACGCGGTTTGGCGCGCGAAGGATCCCGCCGCGCTCGCGGCCGCGTTCCGCGCCGTCCCGAAGGCCTACATCGCGGACGGACACCACCGCTCCGCGGCGTCCTTCCGCGCCGCGGAGGCGCTCCGCGCCGAGGGCGGCGAAACGCAACGCTTCATGGCGTGCCTGTTCCCCGCGTCGCAGCTCGCGATCCTGCCGTACCACCGCAGCGTGCGAGATCTGAACGGGCTCGCGCCCGCGGAGTTTCTCCGCAAGGCGATGGAGCGTGGTTTCTCCGCCGCGGCGATCCCCGCGCCCGAGCCGCTGCCCGACCATTCCTGCGCGGTGCGCCTCGCGGACGGCTGGTACCGCTTGTCATGGAGCCTCACGGACGAACAGGCCGCCGATCCCGTCGCGCGGCTGGACGTCTCGCGCCTGCAGGAGGACCTGCTCGCGCCGGTGCTCGGCATCGGCGACCCGCGCACCGACCCGCGCATCTATTTCACGGGCGGCATCCGCGGCACGGGCGAGCTCGAGCGCGACGTGGCGTCCGGCAAGGCCGCCGCCGCGTTCGCGATGAAGCCGGTCGCCGTCGCGGACATGATGGCCATCGCGGACGCCGGCGCGCTCATGCCGCCCAAGTCCACCTGGTTCGAGCCGAAGCTCCGCTCCGGCCTCCTCGTCCACTCGTTCTAGCGGACCGCGCACGCGCGGAGCGCGGCGAGCGTCGCCTCCGCGGTGGCGCCCCACGAATAGCGCGCGGCGCGGGCGCGGCCCGCCGCCGC
>JAFPUX010000571.1 GCA_017413145.1 Kiritimatiellia bacterium
GGGCGTCCGCTCGCGGACGTCTACCCCCCGCGCCTCCCCGCGCCGCCCGCTGGCGCCGCGCCCGCGCTGCGCGCCGGGGGGCTGTCGGACGGCACGCGCGTCCTGGACGCGACCTTTTCGCTCTTCCCGGGCGAAATCCTCGGCCTCGCGGGTCTCGCCGGCGCCGGCCGCACCGAACTGGCCGAGCTCGTCTGCGGGCTGCGCCCGCGCCGCGCCGGCTCCCTCGAGCTCTTCGGCGAGACCGTCCGATTCCGCTCGATGCGCGACGCGCTGCGCGCCGGCGTGTCGTATCTCTCCGAGGACCGCCAGGGCACGGCGCTGCTGACCGGCGAAACGATCCGCGCCAACGCCACGCTCGCCTCGCTGCGCGCCTACTGCGCCGGGCCGTTCGTGTCGGAGAGGCGCACGGACGAAGCCGCTCGCCGCGCGATCGGCGACCTCTCGATCCGCTGCACGGGGCCCGGCCAGGGCGTCCGTGCGCTCTCCGGCGGCAACCAGCAGAAGGTCGCCTTCGCCAAGAGCCTCGACACCGCGCCGCGCGTGCTGATCGCGGACGAACCGACGCGCGGCGTGGACGTCGGCGCGCGCGCCGAAATCTACCGGCTGCTGCACGACCTGGCCTCGCGCGGCCTGGCGGTGCTGCTGATCTCCTCGGACCTGCCGGAAATCCTCGGCAACTGCCGCCGCGCGCTCGTCATGCGCGACGGCCGGATCGCCGGCGAGCTCGCCGACGCCGCGCTCACCGAGGAATCCGCCATCCGCCTGGCCACGGGCGTCTGATCCGCGCGGACGCTTGCATTCGGGACGCCGTTCGGATAGGATGATCGCCTCGTCCGTCCCCCCGTCGCGGTGAAAGTCCCCGTTCCGTTCCGCATTCCGTCCCGCCGCGCCCGCGTTTTCGCGGGCGCGGTCCTGTTCGCGTGGACGCTGTTCCACGCCTCGACCGGCATCGTCTGGAGCGTGCATTTCCATCCGGACGAACGGGTGGTGGCCGCGTGGGTCGCGCAGACGGAGGCAAAGGGCTACGTTTCGGACCGCGTCTACCCGGGCGGATGGTTCGTGCTGTTCGCGGCCGAACGGGCCGTCCGCCGGGGCGCGGAAAACCTGGGCCGGTTCCTGGAACGCCGCACCCGGCAGACCGGGGCCGTCGACGCCCGGTTCGCCGATTCGTTCCGGAGCCTGCCGGAGGCCGAACGCCCGCTTTCCCCCGGCATCCAGGAGGGACGCGACTTCAACGTCCTGCTGTTCGCGTTCTCGGTCCTGCTCCTCTACGCCGCGGCGCTCGAGCTCGGGTGCGGTTGCGGGTCCGCCGCGTTCGCGGCGCTCCTCTTCTCGGTGCAGCCGTTCCCGCTGGAACACGCCCACTACTGCGAAACGGACCTGGCGCTCGTGTTCTCCCTCTGCCTGGGCCTCTGGCTCGCGGCCCGTTCGCTGCGGCTCCGGTCGGCGGGATGGTTCCTGGCCGCGTCGTTCGCCGCCGGATTTTCCGCCGCCTGCAAGTACTCGCTCGCCCCGGTCTTCCTCTGCATCCCCGCGGTCGCGCTTCCGCTCGCGCGGCTCCGCGCGGAAAGCGGGCGGACGGGTCCTTCCGCCCTCCGGCTGTCCCTGGCCGGTCTCGCGCTGGGCGGCGCCGGCTTCCTGGCGGGCACGCCGGCCCTTCTGCTCGATCCGGCGTTTTTCTTCGGGAACCTCCGGAACGTCTCCTCGTTCACGTGGGGCGAAGCGGACGAGGCGCTCGGCGCGGGGGCGTCCTACTGGACGCGCATCGCCTGGCGCGGCCGTTCGCTTCTCCGCGAAATGGCGGCGTGCGGACCCGCCGCGCTCGCGTGTTTCGCGGTCTCGGCCGCGGCCTGGTGCCGGCGGGACGCGCTCCGCCGGTTTTACGCGGTGCCGCTGTTCCTCGTCCTGTTCGTTCTCTCCGCGCTGTTCGCGATGCCGTGGATCCGGCAACAGGAGACGCTGGCGTTCTTCCCGGTCTTCTGCCTCGGCGCGGCCCTGGCCGCCGGAACGGCGGCGCGCGCCGTCCGCCCGGGA
>JAFPUX010000572.1 GCA_017413145.1 Kiritimatiellia bacterium
ACGCCACCGCGCAGGACGCGCTCGCCGCCGCGAAGCGCGGGGCGAACGTGCTCGTCGTGGCCAACGCCTCCGTCGCGCGCGGCCTCGGTCTCGCGGTCGCGCCGCTCTCGGGCCGCGGCGTCTACCGCGTGGACTTCGACCACGCGAGCCCCCTCCTGCGCGGCGTCGGCCAGGCGCAGCTGCGCTGGCGCGACCGCCTCGACTACGGGAAGCTCTCCGGCGCCGGCTGGACGATCGACGCCGAGGGGCTCCTCGCCTCGAAGACGCTCGAGAACGGCGCGACGATCGCCGTCACCTCCTTCGACCCCTACGCGATCGAGCGCGGCATCGACGCCGGGCGCGTACTCGTCGTGGACGGCAAGCCGCGCGACAAGCCGATCGGCTACGACAAGGTCGAGGACTGCCGCAAACGCGCCGACATCTCCTTCGAGCGCAGCCGCCAGCTCGTCGCGCGCCTCCTCACCAACCTCGGCGCCGCCCCGGACGGCTTCTCGCGCCTCTACTCCGGACTCGTCTCGGACTTCGACCCCTATTTCTACACCTACTGGTAGCCCGGTCCCCGCCCCGTCCATGATCTTCCTCCTTCTCGGCGACCTGCACTACGACACGCCCGCGCTACGGCCGGACGAGCCTCCGAACGCCTACCACGAGATGTGGCGCGAGCGGATGCCGCAGCTGCTCGACGCCGCCGCGGCCGCCGCGCGGCGCGAGGGCGCGTCCTTCGCGCTGCAGCTCGGCGACCTCGCGAACGCGCCCTTCGGCGACCGGGCGACGCAGGAGCGCGCGCTCGTCGAGGCCTACGAGGCCGTCGCGGCGCATTTCGACATCCCGGTCCTGCCCGTGATCGGCAACCACGAGAGCTACGGCGCGTACGCCTACCCGGCCTGGCGCGCCACGATGAACCCGCGGCTCGACTCGCTCCTCGGCGCCCCCGGGCACGACGTGTCGTGGACGCGCGAGGAGGACGGCGCGCTCTTCGTCGCGCTCGACAGCAACGTCGACTGCGCGCCGGAGGAGCGCCTCGCGTTCGTCCGCTCGGCGCTCGCCGCGCACCCGGACGCGAGCCCCGTCTTCGTCCTCGGGCACGCGCCGCTGCTGCCGAGCCCGACCGGGCAGGAGGGCTACGCGCGGCCGTTCCAGTTCGACCCCTTCGGCGAGCTGCTGCGCCTGCTGCAGTCGCGCGGCGCGATCTACCTCTGCGCCGACCTGCACACGCTCTGCTGCGAGCGCCTCGCGGACCGCTTCGGCTCCTTCTCGCAGTTCTGCGTCTTCAGCGTGTGCACGGAGCCCAAGCTCGCGTTCCGCGACGGCGTCGCCTATCCCGCCACGGACGCGGAGCGCGCCGGCGCGCTCCGCGACCCCGACCCGCTGCGGCCCGTTCCGCCAGGGACGGGCTGGCGCAGCCACACCGACGAGCCGCTCTCCGGCTTCTCGTGGCTCTGGCACCGGCGCGCCGTCTGGTCGCACTGGGCGGGCGACGGCGGCGGCTTCGCGATCGTGCGCGCCGACGGCGGCCGCGTCGAGGCGGACTGGTACCCGTGGCCCGGCGACCGCGTCGCGCGGACGTTCGTCCTCTCCGACCCCGCGCGCGACGTCCTTCCGCTCCCCGCG
>JAFPUX010000573.1 GCA_017413145.1 Kiritimatiellia bacterium
CGCCGGCGGCCGCGGGGCGGTTTCGCCGGGGCGGGGGCGGTGCCGCCGGCGCGGAGCTTCGCGATCTGGTCGCGCAGGTAGGCGGCGCGCTCGAACTCGAGCGCGTTCGACGCCTCGAGCATCTCCGCCTTGAGCCGCTCGATCGCGGCGGCGGCGTCCGTCGGGAAGGCTGCGGCCTCGATCGCGGCGTCCGGGTCGCCGGAGACCGAGCGCACGGCGCTGTCCTCCGAAAGCGTGCGCTTCACGGAGCGCGGGACGATCCCGTGCTCCGCGTTGAACGCCTGCTGGATGCCGCGCCGGCGCTCGGTCACGCGGATCATCTCCTTCATGGAGTCCGTGATCTGGTCGGCGTAGAGGATCACGCGGCCGCGTTCGTGGCGCGCGGTGCGGCCGGCGGTCTGGACGAGCGACGTCGTGGAGCGCAGGAAGCCTTCCTTGTCGGCGTCCAGCACCGCGACGAGCGCGACCTCGGGCAGGTCGAGGCCCTCGCGCAGCAGGTTGATGCCGACGAGCGCGTCGAAGTCGCCCTTGCGCAGCCGCGTGAGGATCGCGATGCGCTCCAGCGCGTCGACGTCCGAGTGGAGGTATTCCACGCGGAGGCCGGATTCGCGCAAGTACGAGGAGAGGTCCTCGGCGGTACGCTTCGTGAGCGTGGTGACGAGCACGCGGTCCTTGCGCTCCGCGGCGGCGCGGATCTCCTCCATGACGTCGTCGATCTGCCCGGCGAGCGGGCGGACCTCGACGGGCGGGTCGAGCAGGCCCGTCGGGCGGACGACCTGCTCGACGACCGCCGCGGCGTGCGCGCGCTCGTAGGGGCCGGGCGTCGCGGAGGCGAAGAGGACCTGGCCGATCTTGCCCTCGAACTCCTCGAACGAGAGCGGGCGGTTGTCGCGCGCCGAGGGGAGGCGGAAGCCGTTGTCGACGAGGATCGTCTTGCGCGCGCGGTCGCCGTGGTACATCGCCTGGAGCTGCGGGATCGTGGCGTGCGATTCGTCGACGATCGTGAGGAACGGCTTCGGGAAGTAGTCCACAAGGCATTCGCCCGGCGTGCCGAGCGGGCGGCCGGAGAGCGGGCCGGAGTAGTTCTCGATGCCGGAGCAGTAGCCGACCTCGCGGATCATCGCGAGGTCGTATTCCGTGCGCTGCTGCAGGCGCTGCGCCTCGAGCGGCTTGCCGTTCGCCTCGAACCACGCGACGCGCTCCTTGAGCTCGGCGCGGATGCGCTCCATGCCGGCGTCGACCTTCTCCTGCGGGAGCACGTAGTTGCGCGCGGGGGCGACGATCGTCCGGTCGAGGCGGCGCAGCGTGCGGCCGGAGGTCGGGTCGAATTCGGAGAGCGAGTCCACTTCGTCGCCGAACAGCCCGATGCGGTATGCGACCTTCGTGTTCCAGGCGGGGAAGACGTCGACCGTGTCGCCGCGGACGCGGAACGTGCCGGGCGCGGGCTCGAAGTCATTGCGCTCGTAGCGGATCTCGACGAGGCGCGCGAGCATCGCGTCGCGGTCGATCTCCTGGCCGACCGCGAGGTGCAGCGTCATGCCCGCGTAGTCGTCCGACGAGCCGATGCCGTAGATGCACGACACGGACGCGACGACGACGACGTCCCTGCGTTGCACGAGCGCGTTCGCGGCGGAGAGGCGGAAGCGCTCGATCTCGTCGTTGATCGCCGAGTCCTTCGCGATGTAGGTGTCCGTCTGCGGGATGTAGGCCTCGGGCTGGTAGTAGTCGTAGTAGCTGACGAAGTATTCGACCGCGTTGTCGGGGAAGAACGCCTTGAGCTCGCCGTAGAGCTGCGCGGCGAGCGTCTTGTTGTGCGAGATCACGAGCGTCGGCATTCCGAGGTCGCGGATGACGTTCGCCATCGTGAACGTCTTGCCCGAGCCCGTGACGCCTTCGAGCACCTGCGCCTTGGCGCCCGCGCGGAAGCCCTCCACGAGCTTCGCGATCGCCGCCGGCTGGTCGCCGGCGGGCGCGTAGGGGGAGACGAGGCGGAAGGGGGACGCGCTCATTCCGCCTCTCCGTCCTCCGCGGCGGCGTCGAGAAGGGCGCGGGCCTCGCGGAGCAGCGGGATGGCGGTGCCGAGGGACGGCTTCGGCTTCGCGGCTTCGTCGAAGAACGCGGCGAAGCGGTCGCACGCGGCGCGGAAGGCGTCGCCGCGGCCGATCGCGCGGTGCAGGATTTCCGCCTTGAGCGCGCGGGCGGCGGCGGGCGCCCATTCGCGGGCGTCGGGCTCGAGGAGGCGTTCGAGCGGCAGCGGGGCGTCCGAAATCCCCTCGGGGACGCCGTCGCGGCCGGGGAAAAGCTGCATCGCGACGAACGTGCGTCCGACGAACGAGTCGGTCGTTTCGCCCGGGGTGAGGATGCGGGAGGCGCGGCGCTGCATCCACGCGGAGAAGTCCGCGTCGGCGGCGAAGGCGTCGGTCTTGCGGATCGAGGTCGCCAGGAAGAGCTCCGGCGACCACGGCCGCCCGCCCGCGAGGGCCCGGCAGAGCGCGCCGAATCGGCGGGGGCACTCGGGGAAGGAGACCCAGAACTCGACGAGCTGCGCGGCGAGGGCCGGATCGGCGGACGGCGCCGGGGCGTCCGCGGCGAGGAGCGCGGGCAGCGGCGGAACGCGGCCGCCGAAGAGCGCGTCGCGCACGCAGTCGAAGTCCGCCTGGCGCGTGGCGGGGTCGAGCGAGCGGGCGAGGCCGGTGCCGAACCACGCCGGGAAGGGCGTCGGTCCGGCCGCGGCCGGCCGGCCGGCGCCGGCGGCGGACCAGGCGAGCGTGAGGACCTTCAGGTCGATCCAGCCGCGGACGATCCGCTCGGCCAGGACGTGCGGGTCGAGGCCGTTCTCCGGGTTCGAGACCGTCGCGACGAGCGGAATCTGCCAGCTGCGGCCCGGCCGGTGCGGGTCGAAGCGCGTCTCGATCCGCGCCGGCGCGTTCGTGCCCGCCGCGTCGGCGACGCAGCTGACCAGGAGGCGGCAGTCGTCCGTCCGGAAGGAGGCGTGGCGCGCTTCGTCCGGCGACGCGCCGCGGACGCCGAGCTTCGCCTCGAGCGCGTCGCGCAGGTCGGTCGCGAAGCCGAGCAGCACGGCGCGGTCCGCCGGGGGGAGATCCGGCGCGAGGACGCGCACGCCGTCGTCGGACGAACGCAGGACGACGTTCGTCCCGACGCCCATGGCGATGCGGGCGATCCGCTCGATCTCCTCCACGGGAACGGCGGCGGGGACGTCCTCGCCCGAAGGCGGAAGCGGGACGGGGACGCCGTTCACCTCGATGTACGGCTCCGGCGCGGGCGGAGGGGCGTCCGCCGCCGCGAAGGCCGCGGGAACCGCGAGAAGGACGAGGAGGGCGGGCGCCTTCATCGGGCGTTCCCCGCGGCGAGGGCGGGCGGCAGCGGGCGGATGGCGCGGATGCCGCCGATGACGAACGCGCAGATTTCGCGCGCGAACTGTTCCGCCTCGCGCGGGCTCGGGCGGTCCGACCCGAAGAGCGCCTTGCGCGTCGGGTGGCTGATCGCCAGCGCCGTGAACTGCGCGTGGATGGCGAAGATGCAGCAGCCGATCTGGTCGTCGGTGACGCCGGGGCCGACCATGCGGCGCAGGCGGCGTTCCAGCTCCGCGCGCCGCGGGGCGACGTGCGTGGAGAGGATTTCCGCCGAGATGGGCGAGGGGTCGGCCAGCTCGCACGCCATGAGGCGGCTCAGCGTCCCGGAAGAACCCGTGTCGAACACGGACAGCACGCAGGCGTGGACGTACTTGTAGAGCCAGGTGCGGTCGGGGTCGGACGAGAGGCGCCCGCCGCCGGACTCTTCGCGGACGGCGCGCTCCAGCGCCCAGTCCCACACGGCGCGGTACAGCTCCTTCTTGCCGCCGAAGTGGTAGTTCACGGCGGCGATGTTCGCATGGGCGAGGCGGCAGACGTCCTGCGTCCGCGTCTCGCGGTAGCCGTGCGCGGCGAACAGCGCGCCGGCCGCGCGGAGCAGCAGCTCGCGCGTGTCGCCGCGGGGCCTCTTGCGCTCCGGGGCGCGGCGGTTCGCCGGACGTTCGGTTTTCATGCGCCCCATTCTAGCACGTCCCCGCGAAAAAGGGAACGCCTTTTCCGCTAGCCCGGGAACGCGCGGACGGCGTCGATCTCCGCCGCGCCGCCGAGCGGCATGCAGAGGCGGTCCACGCCGGGCGCGGCGCCGCCGGCCGGACCGGGGATCGCGGGGTTCATGGCTTGCGGGGTTCCTGCCGGGCGGGATGGTCGGCCGTTTCGGCGAGCGTCGTCGCGAGGGCGCGGAGGCGTTTCGAGACGCGGTGGCGGATCTGGTCGACGGCGTTGCGCTCGATGCCGTAGTCCGCGGCGACGGCCGCGGGCTTCTCGCCGCCGATCGCGACGCGCAGGAAGACCTGTTTGGTCCGTTCGTCCGTGGCGGGGTCCGCGAGAAACTGCGAGAGCGCGACCTCGCAGGCCGCGTGGCGCCATTCGCGGAGCTCGTCCTCGGTCATGTCCCCCGACGCCGGCTCGAGCGCCGCGGCGTCCGCGAGGGCGTTCGCCTCGCGCAGGCGCCGCCGGATCGCGCCTGCCGCGTGCAGGCGCAGGATGCCGGCGAGGTAGTTGCGGAAGTGACCCTTCTCGTCCGGGGCGTGGACGTAGCCGGGCAGGCGTCTGGCGAGCGTGAGGAACGTCTCCTGCAGGAGGTCCTCCGACTCGGAGGCGAGCGAGGGGAAGCGCGACGCGAGGAAGCCTTCGAGCGCCGGGCGGTAGCGCGCGACGAGCTCGCCCCAACGGGGCGATTGCGCGTCCGCGCCGAGGTCGCGCAGGAGGGTGGTCGAGGTGGTGGGAGGGAGCATGTCAGTGACGAGTGACGGATGAGGGGTGACGAGTGACGAATCGGACCGGCCGGACGTCATTCCGGGACGAGGCGAAATCGGAGTCCGACGATGTGGCCGGGCGGGGCCCAGAGGTCGGAGCGGAAGCGGTAGACGATGTCTTGTGGTCCCGGATAGGGCTTGTTCGAAACGCTGCAGACGTCCCCTCCCGGACGTCCCCCTTCCTGGTCGGAATCGATGACGAGGCCGTGGGAGAGTTGTTCGAAGGCGCCTCCGCGGCCGCCGTGGACCGCCTTCCCGGCGAAGTAGGGCAGGTATTCGACAGTGAACGGCGGCAGGTTGTCGGCCCGGATGCGGCACCAGGACTGGCCGATGCCGCCCGGAACGTGGAAGATCAACGACCCGTCGTTCGCCTCGGCGAGCCGCACGGGAATCGCCGAGCCCGTGGTCCAGACGACATTCGTCCAGCCCGTCGCCTCCCCGATCCAAGGCGCGGGGATCTCGCGCTCCTCCGCATCGCGCGCTGCCGCCTCCGCGAGGCATTCGCGCTCCAGCGCCATCTGCCCGCCGAGCGACGTCTCGGCGGTCGAGAAGCGGAGCGCGCGGTCGCCGGGTTCCGGGTGTTCCGGGTCCGGCTCGTCGTAGGTCTCGGCGAAGTCCTCCGGAAAGACGGCGAGCACCTTCGGCAGCGAGACGAACGCCCCCGGGCCGAGCCGGAAGCGCGGGCTGCGCGCCGGGTCGGAATCCTCCGTCGTGTCGATCACCGCGGCGTTCCTTACCGTGACGAGCGTCTCCGGCGTGCCCGTGATCGTTGCGTCGAGGCGCCCCGGTCCGACGATCTCGACCGTCTGCGGCGCGGCAAGGTCCAGCGGACGCCCGAGCGCGACGTTCCGTCCGTCGAGCCGCACGCGCACGAGCGGCCGCCCGTCGTAGACCGAGTACTCCGCCACCTCCCGCCACGCCGGCTCCGCTTCCGCCTTCAGCCGCGCCACGAGCTCCCGCGCGGCGGAGAGTTCCCGTGGTTCCGGCGGTTCTGGCGGATCCGGAAGCGGCGGATCCTTCGGTCTCGAAGTCCCGAAGCTCGCGACCGCTGCGGCGGCGATCGCCGCAAGAGCGGCGATCGCGGCGGCGGCCGCCGCCGGCGCGTGGCGGCGGCGGACCATCCGTGCGAACGCCTCGGCTGTTTGCGGCCGTTCGGCGGGGATTGCGCTCGTCGCGCGGCGCAGCGGCGC
>JAFPUX010000574.1 GCA_017413145.1 Kiritimatiellia bacterium
CCCATCCTCCTACCCATCCCCCACACCATCCTCCGACCCATCCCCCCCACACCATCCTCCTACCCATCCCCCGCCCATTACCCGTTCCGCCTTCCCCCCGCCCCGAAATCTCCAACTTGTCCCCGATTCCATGCAGTCACACCGTAGATGATTTTACTTGATTTCCCCTCCCGCTTCCCATAGAATCCACCCTGTCTTCCACCCGGTACCCGCCCGAACCGGTTGCCGCAAACCGCTTCCGCAATCGCTCCTTCCCTTTGCCCCCCCATTCATCCCACCCCCATGCATCCGTTCATCGGCTTTTCACTCTCGGTCTGGGCCTTGACCGCCTACGCGTCCGCCGCCGTCCCCTTTGCGGTCGTCTTCTTCGCCGCCAAAGGCGCCGAGGCCGGTTGGAAAGCCGCCCGTCAGGCATCCTATCGCCACACCGCGCAAATCGACCGTGAGTTCGCCAAACACTGCACTGAACGCCTCCGCGCACTCCGCGGCGCTACGCCCTCCGTCTGGCGGCGGGCCTTGCGCGAGCTCGCACGCGAACGCGCCACACTGGATGCCGAGCGTGAAGCTCTTTCCGATGCCTCCTGTTCGATCGCCCGCCGCGAACGCGCCCGTCGGCGCCGCGACGAAGCCTGGAACGCGTGGTTCTCGGCCTTGGAGCGCGCGGTGGCGGGGTGTCGCACCCCGCCACGGGATCTGCTCGCCCGCAATCCCGTGCGCCGCGGCGCGCCCATCCGGCGGCTCTGTTCGTTCTCCGTCCACGAACCGCCAACCGCCGATGCGGTCTATGAGCAATACGAGAAGGCGCGTGGGCGCGGGCGCGTGGAGGAAAAGATCCGTCTCGGGTCGATGCTGCTGGATGCGGAAGCGTCGGTGGACAGTTCGCTCGTGCGCGACGGGAACGGCGAAATTGTCGGCCGCAAGGCGGGACTCCGTGGCTGGATCGCCGACAACTGCCCCGCGCTGATGAAACACTACGCGGCCCTGATGGGCTACCGGCGGCTCGCGGCGGAGTTCCGGGACGCGCACGACCTGGCCGACCCGTGTCCGACCGCGCTGCTGCTCGACGAAGAACCGGCGGCGGAGAAAAAGCTGCCGTCGAAGCAACGCGCGGCGTTGCCAGCCGCGAGGCGGCGGGCGCGGGAGCGGCTGAAGGAGCCGGAGTCCGCCACGGTCAAAGCGTTCGCGGGGAAGTTGCAACGATCGTGGACCGAACCGCGAGATCGAATACGACGGCTCGCGTGACCGCGGCAAACCACGGCAAAGAATTGGAACCGAATTCACGATGAATCAACTACGGTGTGATTGAAAACGACAGGAGTCACGATGGACGACACAAACGAAGGAATCGCGAAAACAATGCGCAAGACGACGAGGCGACGCCGGAAGGCGTCCGGAGCGCTCGGCATTCCGGGGCTCAAGCTGCCGCGCGGCGTGCCAACGCTCGTCCGCGGCGTCGGGAAACTGTTCAAGGGCTCGAAGAAATCCGCCGGCGCGACCAACGTTCAACGCGGGTCCGCCTGGATCTGGATCGTTCTCGGCCTCGCGCTCGCGGCGTGGATCGCCTGGGACACGCTAGGTTCGCGAAGGAATGGGATCGCGGTCGAAACTCGCGCGGAGTCCGCGGAAACGGAATCTCACGCGAAGTCCGCGGAGTTCGCGGAGGGTTCTGGCAAGGCTCGCTCTTCGAACGCGTCGAACCTGGAACCTGCGAACCTGGAACCTGCGAACCCCAAACCGGCAAACACCTCGAAACCGCCAGCCTGGAAGGACGGCGACTGGGTGCGCGGAGAAGGCGTCGTGACCAAGGTGCTGCCGGACGACCTCGACCCGCCGCGGCACCAGCGGTTCATCGTGAAGGACGCCTGGGGGCGCACCTTCCTGTTCGCGCACAACATCGACGTCGCCCGCCGCGTCGACGGGCTGGCCGTCGGCGACGAGATCCGCTTCCGCGGCGAATACAAGGACAACAGCCAGGGCGGCGTCATCCACTGGACGCACGCCCCCGCCACCGGCCGCGGTCCGGGCGGCTGGATCGAGCGCAACGGCGTCACCTACAAGTAAGCGTCTTCGCGAGGGCGGACGGGACGGCCCGGGGCCTCCCGCCCGCCCTTGCATCGGCCCGGTCTCGCGGCTTCGCCGCTCGCCGGGCCGACTTTGCGCTTGTCGGGTCGCAGTGTTCGATTGCCGGCCGCCGGGAATCGCCGCAAAACCGTAGAATCAACTACGGTGCGATTGCATATTTTCGCCCCAGACCGAAAGATCAACTACGGTCGGGATTAAGTGTTTTCAATGGGTTGGAAGATTCGACAGCGCATAGAGAAGCGCGAGCGCCCTCGCCGCGCTGCGGCGAGCACGCTCAAGCGCTGCAAACGCGAGGGGCCGGGCGGGGG
>JAFPUX010000575.1 GCA_017413145.1 Kiritimatiellia bacterium
AAACGGGCGATTGAAAAAGACCGTTATCTCGGCGGCGGCCTCGCGGCCGAACAGGCCGCCGCGCTGCGGCCCTCGGTCCTCACCGCGCTCGGCCGCTCCGCGGAGGCGCTCGCCGCCTACGTCGTCTTCACGAACGCGCATCCGGCGTCCGTCTGGCTGCCCGACGCGCGTTTCTGGCGCGCCGCGCACGCGTTCAACGGCGGCGACTGGTCCGTCGCCGCGGACCTGATGTCCGCCTACGCGCGCGAATTCCCCGGCACGCCGCGGGCCGAGCACGCGCTTCACGACGCGGCCGTGGCCCTCCTGCGCGCGAACCGTTTCGAGGAGGTCGGTCCCGCGGTGCGGGCGCTCGCGACCGCGTTCCCGTCTTCGCCGCTGCTGCCCGCCGCGCGGTTCGCGCACGGCGAAGCGCTCACGCGGCTGCTGCGTTTCGACGAGGCGGCGGACCTCTTCCGCGACCTGGCCTCCTCGGACGACCCGGCGCTGGCCGCGCGCGCGTCCGTGCGTCTCGGCGACTGCCTCTTCACGCTCGGCGGCGACGCCCCGGCGCGCTACGCCGAAAGCGTCGAAGCCTACCGCGCCGCGCTCGCCTCGCCGGCGGCCGCCGGCCGCGGGCTCGACGCCGAATGCGCCTACAAGACCGGCCGCTCGCTCGAAAAGGCCGGCGAGGCGGACGCGGCGCTCAAGCACTACTACGAGGCCGTCCTGCTTCCCTACGAACGCGCCCCGCGCGCCGAAGCCGCGCCGTGGTATTCGCGCGGCGTCTTCGCCGCCGCCGCGCTGTTGCGCGCCCGCGGGGACGACGCCGGCGCCGCGTCGCTCCTCGGCCGCCTCTCCCGCTCGCAACTCCCCGGCGCCGAAGAGGCGAAACGCCTTCTCGAACGCCCCGAACCCGCCGCGAATCCCGCCCCGTGAAAACCATCGACCCCCGCTCGTTCGGCGCCGTCGCCGACGGCAAGACCCTCGACACCGCCGCGCTGCAGCGCGCGATCGACGCCGCCGCGCCCGGCGACTGCGTCCGCCTCGCCGGCGGCACGTTCCGAACCGGCACGCTCGGCCTGCACGGCGGCCTCGCGCTCGAAATCGCGCCGGACGCCGTTCTCGAAGGCTCGCCCGACTTCGCAGACTACCGCGACTGCGGCTACCGCCACCGCGAGATGGGCGAAACCGTTTCGCTCCTGTACGCGCTCGGCGGCGACGACATCGAGATCCGCGGCGGCGGCACGATCCAGATGAACGGACCCGCGTTCATGGACTGGGACTTCGCGCACTACTGCCCGCGCGAGATCGACCCCGCCACGGTGGAGCCCGACGTGCGCGAGCAGATGGTCTGCGCGATCGTGAAGCGCCCGACGCAGCCGATCTTCCTCGACTCGTGCAACCGCGTCCGCGTGCACGACGTCACGGTCCTCGACGCGCCGTGCTGGACCTTCACGTTCTCCAACTGCGAGGACGTCGCCTTCGAGCGCGTGACGGTCGAAAACCACCGCCAGATCCCGAACTGCGACGGCGTGCACTTCAGCGCGTCGCGGAAAATCCGCGTGAGCGACTGCACGTTCCTGTGCGGCGACGACTGCTTCGCCGCGACGTGCATCACGAACCCCGACGCCGCGTGCGAGGACATCGTCGTCGAGCGCTGCCGCATGCAGTCGCGCTCGGCGGCGATCCGCTTCGGGCACCTCGACTCGACCGTCCGCAACGCGGTCGTGCGCGACATCAAGGTCGAAAAGTCCAACCGCGCGATCTGCGTCTTCGCGAAGGACGGCGGGAGCGTGTCCGACATCTCCTTCGAGCGCATCGAGGCCGAGACGAAGATCCACGCCGGCGGCTGGTGGGGCAAGGGCGAACCGTTCGTGATCTGCGCGGCCGGATCGACGGGAACGATCGACCGCGTCGCGATCCGCGACAGCGCCTTCGTCTGCGAGAATCCCGGCGTCGTGGCGGGGTCCGGCAACGTCCGCGGCGTCGTGCTGGAACGCTGCTCGTTCCGGCACGAAGAGGGCCACACGCATCCCTGGTTCCGCGGCAAGATGGACATCCAGCCCAACGCGTCGCTGCACGACGCGCCGTGGTCCCCCGGCGCGACGCTCTACGTCGACGGCGCCGAAGTCGAAGTGCGCTGATTCCGCTAGCGGCCCTTCCGCGGTTCGCCGAAAGCGAGGTCCCAGAGCGAGCGGACGCGGAGGGCCTTGCGGAAGACGGATTCGCGGACCGGCGAGAGGGGCGTGATCTCGACGTCGAGCGTTTCGTCCGGCTCGAGCGCGAAGAAGCCGTCGCCGAAGAGGGCGGGGCGGCCGGGCAGGTCGAAGAAGATGCCGAACGCGGGCGCGGAGACGGAGACGGTCGCCTTGTAGACCTGTTCGCCGTCGACGGTCTGCGGCGGCGCGACGTCGACCGCGAGGCCGGGGTCCTGCAGGCGCAGGCGGCGCGGCGGCGCGTAGAGGCGGTGGTCGCGCGAGACGACGAAGCCCTCGCCGTCGAGCGCGGCGATCCACAGCACGAGCGAACCGGCGTCCCAGCGCGCGAAATACGGGGCGGGGTCGGGGAGGGGGATTTCGGCGTGCGAGAACGCGGGAACGGCCAGCGCGCGCGAACCCTGCGCGAGCGTCGTGCCGTCCATGGCGGTGAGCCGCCAGGCGAGCGAGCCGCGGCGGCGCAGCGGCGTGGCGTTCACGTAGCGGGCCGGGGCGCGCGGGTCGTCGTCCGGCGCGGGGGCGAAGAGCGCTTCGGGCGCGAAGGCGCG
>JAFPUX010000576.1 GCA_017413145.1 Kiritimatiellia bacterium
ACATCACCATGTCCTCGATCTTGCCGTACTTCGTGGAGAGCACGCCCGTGCCGCGGTGCGCGAGGAAGCCGCCGATCGTGGCGCACGCGATCGACGCCGGCAGGTGCATCGTCGAGAAGCCCTCCTTGTTGCAGTTCCACTCGAGGTGGCGCGCGATGATGCCGGTCTGGCAGCGGACGGTGTAGGACTCCTTGTCGACCCCGTAGTACTTGTTCATCCGCTTCATGTCGAGCACGATGCCGCCGAAGACCGGCAGCGCGCCGCCCTGCGAACCGGAGCCGCCGCCCCACGGGACGACGGGGATCTTGTACTGGTTCGCGATCTTCATCACCTTCGAGACCTCCTCGGTCGAGCCGGGGTGGACGACGAAGTCGGGCTGCGGGCAGGGCCGGCCGCGGTCGTGCCACATCTCGGGAATCCAGTAGTAGTCGATCGAGTGGCCGAACTTGTCGGCGAACCGGACGTCGACGTTCGCGGCGCCGACGGCGTCCGCGAGCTCGGTCCGGATCATCTCGAACATGTAGCTGTCGGGAGTTGCTTTCATGGGAGTTTCGGGGTTGCAGAAGGAAAGGAAGGGCGGGTTAGGGTTCTTCGCGCACGAAGTCGCGGCCCTCGTACTCGGGCGGCACGTAGCCGTGCGTGGAGCCCTGGACCCAGAGGATCCTCTTGTTGCCGGGATGGATGGCGTTCCAGAGCCGGGCTATGCCCATCGGCGGGCAGGTGTAGTCGCCGAGCCCGGCGCGGGTGACCTCGACGCGGCAGGAGGCGGGGATGCGTTTGGCGAAGTTCACGGCGTCGTAGTAGCCCATGGAGTCGGTCCACGGGATGTACCACCAATTTCCGGCGGCCCCGCGCTTTCCGCGGGAGGCGTTCACGGCCATGTCGCAGCACCACGGGATGCCCGGCCGGGCGAGCGTGACGCCCTCGCCGCAGCCCGCCGCCCAGAGCGTCTGGAGTCCGCCCTGGCTGCCGCCGGCGGCGACGAGGTTCGTCCCGTCCCAGCACTCGAGGGTCTTGAGATACTGCAGCGCGCGCTTGACGCGCAGCACCATCCCGTTGAAGTAGGCGGTCTCGGGGTCCTCGTTCTGCGCGGGATCGAAGGCGTAGTCCTTGTCGTGCGAGCGAACCTCCCACCGGAGCGCCTTGCGGTCGGCCTCGGTCGCGCCGAACTCGGGCAGCTTGAGGCCGTGGGCGTTGATGTTGAGCACGATCGCGTCTTCGGAGGTCCAGCCGGGCTTGTTCGGCAAGAAGGCGTTCCCGTTGTAACCGTGCGTCTCGAGGTGCGCGCGGAACTTCTTCCCCTCGTCCGCCGCCTTCGGGATCGAGAGGTAGCCCGTGACGGGCCGCAGCCCGGCGCAGTCGATGCGGACGGCCCAGCGGCGGACTCTCGCGTTGGGGGAGTCGGTCTCGACGAGATCGGCCTTGACCGGCACGAGGTCGAGGCGCGCGAACTGGTTCGTCCAGAAGGCGTCGAAGTCCGCCGGCTCGGGCGTGGGTTCGAGCCGATCGGGGTCCACGCCGGCTCCCCCGTCGAAAAAGACGGACTTGGGCTTTTTCTCGAACTCGTTCATCGCCTTCCGTCCCTCGGGCGTCGAAGCGTCGCCGGTGAATTTCTTGACGTAGCGCTTGCCGTCCGGTCCGAGGACGTAGACCTCCAGCCGGACGAAGCCGGGCCGGTCGAGACTCGTGCGGTAGACGAACGACGTCGGGGCGAACGGGATGCGACCGGTCTCCCGCAGGCCAAAGTCGTCGGAGCGCGTCCACTCGAGCGCGTATTCGCCTTCGGGGACCTCGCCCGCGACGCCCATGGGCTCGACGGTGAAGACGATCTCCTCGCCGGGGGCGTAGGAGAGCGGATCCTTGTCGGTCGCGCCCCGGAGCCAGGCGTTGTCGAGCGGGCCGGCGGCCGCGGCGGTCGCGAATGCGAGAAGCGGTAGAACGCGTTTCATGGCGGCGGTGCGCGGCGGAATGCCGCTAGCGGTTGCCGGCGAGGTGGCCGCCGCCCACGAGGTAGGCGTAGCTCTCCTCGACGGTCTGCCACATGTCCTTCACGGAGTAGTCGTGCTCGACGATCACCGTCGGGACGGCGTCCGGGATTTCCGCGAAGAGCGCGGGAACGTCCATGTCGCCCTGGCCGACGGGGCAGAGGTCGACCTTGCGGTCGAGGATGCCGTTCACGTAGCGCTGGCTCTTGGCCTCCTGCTTGAACGGGCCGTCCTTGAGGTGGACGAGCACGGTGCGCGGCGCGAAGAGCTTCATCATCTCGACGGGGTCGTTCGCGCCGAAGTTGTTCGACCAGTAGGCGTCGATCTGGAACTTCACGCCCGGGCAGAGCTCCTGGTAGATCTCGTACTTGAGCTTTCCGTCGATGCGCTCGAACTCGAACGCGTGGTTGTGCTGGAAGAGCGTGATGCCGGCCTTCGCGAAGATCTCCTGCATCGCGTTGGTGTTGTCCGCGGTGCGCTTGATCGCGTCGAGGTCCTTGAAGTCGTCCGGCCCGTAGCCGCAGACCGCCTTGTCGAGGCGCATCGCGCCGAGCTCGTCGATCATCTTCGTGCAGTCCTCGGGCTTGTGCGCCCACGGGGAGTGCGAGGAGAACATCTCGAGGCCGAGGTCGTCGAGGAACGCGCGGAACTCGGCGGGCGCGAAGTCGTGCAGGCCGGCGGGTTCGACGACCTTGTAGCCGATGTCCGCGACGCGGCGGACGACGTTGGCGAAATCCTCCTTGGTCTGGGAGAAGTCGCGGAGGGAGTAGAGCTGGAGTCCGATGGGTTTCATGGTCTTGTGGTCCTGTGGTCTTGTGGTCGTATGGTTTGGATGGTCGAGATGGTCGGGATGGTCGAGATGGTCGAGATGGTCTGGATGGTCGAGATGGTCTGGATGGTCTGGATGGTCTGGATGGTCGGGGTGTTTGGATTTCAAGCGAGCGGAGCGAGCGACTTACAGCCGCGAAGCGGCGATTTACAGCGAGCGGAGCGAGCGACTTAACGGCCCGAAGGGCCGGATTAGCGCGGCGAAGCCGCGACGACGTCCCAGCCGTTGCGGGCGGGACCGCGCGAGAGGGCGATGCCGTGGCCGGTGCCGTTCGCGAAGTCCATCGCGTCGGGGTCCCAGTCGAAGCCGGTGTCGTGGACGTAGCTCAGGTTGCAGAGCAGGCAGAGCGTGCAGCTGCGGGCGCCGGTCTCGGCGGGGGAGATCGTCTCTTCGCGCGAGAAGTGGCACTGCACGAAGTTGCGGATCTGGTCGGGCGACTTGTAGAGCTGCACCGGCGCCGTGTCGAGCGAGAAGCGCGCGGAGATCGCCGCGAGGGCGGCGTCGAGGGCGGCGTCCTTCTTCTCTTGGGCGTCCGTGCCGTAGTCCTTGCCGATCGAGGAGGCGACGAGGCGGTCCGGGCGGAAGGAGCCGGCCTCGACCTCGGCGCGGACCTTGGCGTCCGGGACGACGGGCCCGGTGCCGGCCCAGACCGCGATCTTGCCGCGGTTCACGGCGACGACGCCGTCCGTCCCGTAGAAGACCGTGCCCCACACGCCGAACGGGCCGTGGTAGAGCTCGATGTCGCCGTGCGGCGCGCGGAAGAGCATCCGCATGCCGAACTGGCGGCGGCCGCCGTGGTAGAGGTCGGTCGAGTGCGGCTCGTCGGAGCGGACGATGCGGTAGGGGCCGCTCCGGTCCATGCCGATGCCCCACTGCGCGATGTCGAGGTGGTGCGCGCCCCAGTCGCCGTTGTAGCCGCTGCCGATGTCGTCGTCGAAGCGCCAGAACATCGGCCAGAACGTGTGCACGCCGCGCGGCGCGAGCTGGTCGGAGTACGGCCGCCACTTCGCGGGGCCGAGCCACATGTCCCAGTCGACGTCGGGGTTCGGCGCGCCCTCTTTCTCCGCGTTCGCGGGGTCGTCCCAGAAGCGCACCGGATGCGAGGGGCCGCCGAGCTTTTCGCCGCCGCGGCCGTAGTTGGCGTCGACGAACTTCACGTCGCCGATGCAGCCGTTGCGCGCGACCATGCACGCGATGCGGAAGACGGGCCACGAGCGCTGCATCGAGCCGGTCTGGAAGACGCGCCCCGTGGCCTTCTGCGTGGCGACGATAGCCTTCGCCTCCGCGATGCTGTAGGCGAGCGGTTTCTCGCAGTAGACGTCCTTGCCGGCCTTCATCGCCTCGACGGACATGTAGGCGTGCCAGTGGTCGGGCGCGGCGATGCAGACCATGTCGATCGACGGGTCGGCGAGGACTTCGCGGAAGTCCGCGACGGCGCGGCACGGCGGGACGTCGAGCCCGGCGTCGGCGTAGGCCTTGTCGATCTGCGCGGCGCCGGCTTCGCGGCGCGCGCGGTCGCAGTCGCAGACGGCGGCGATGCGCACGCCGAGGTCGCGCTGGTTGCAGAACGAAGGGGCGAGCCCGGTACGGGCCTGGATGCCGAAGCCCAGGAAGGCGACGGTGTGGATGCGGTTCGGATCGGTGTTCATGTCCGGGTTCCTTGGTAGACGGGTGCGAGGGCGTCGTGGACCGCGCGGTAGCGAGCGAAAAGTTCAGCATACTGCGCAACCGCGGCGGGTTCGGGTTCGACCGTGTGCCCGATCCGGAGGCAGCGCGCGACGGCCTCGCGCGCGTCGCGGAAGAAGCCCGCGGCGACGCCCGCGAGCAGCGCCGCACCGAACGAGGCGTCGCCGGGTTCGGGGATCGCGACCGCGCGATTGAACACGTCGGCGACGATTTCGCCCCAGAAGATCGACCGGGCGCCGCCGCCGATGAGGAAGACGCGCCGGGCGGGCAGCTCCATCTCCTCGAGCGTCCGGAAGCAGTCGCGCAGCGAGAACGCCACGCCTTCCATCAGCGCGCGGCAGAAGTCGCCGCGCGTCGACGCGATCGAGACGCCCGTGAACGACGCGCGCAGGTTCGCGTCCCAGTAGGGGCAGCGCTCGCCCTGCAGGTAGGGGTGGAACATCACGCCGTTCGCGCCCACGGGCGACGTCGCCGCTTCCGCGTCGATGCGCGCGTAGACGTTAAATGCCGCTTTGCGGCTAAGTGCCCCTGCGGGGCTAAGTGCCGCTTCGCGGCTAAGTGCCCCTGCGGGGCTAAGTGCCGCTTCGCGGCTAAGTGCCCCTGCGGGGCTAAGTGCCGCTTTGCGGCTAAGTGCCCCTGCGGGGCTAAGTGCCGCTTTGCGGCTAAGTGCCCCTGCGGGGCTAAGTGCCGCTTCGCGGCTAAGTGGACTTGGGGCCGAAGGCCCACTTAGGGGCGAAGCCCCACTGACAGGCGGCGAAGCCGCCGACTTCACCTCGAAGAAGGTGTCCCTCAGCCATCGCATGCACAAGGCGGCGGCGTTCGTGGCGGAGACGCTGTACCACATCCCCGGCACGACGTGCCCGTAGGTAAGCGTCTTCGGGTGCGGGTGCGGCTCCGCGGTCATCGCGTTCACGTTGCCGGCGGTCGCGAGCTTGAGGATGAGGTCGCCCGGCTCCACCGCGCCCGCGCCGTAGTCCTCGACGGCGCTGTCGGACGTTCCGCACGCGACGGGCGTGCCGGCGGGCAGGCCTGTCGCCGCGGCGGCCTCCGGCGTGACGCGGCCCGCGAGGGCGGTCGGCTCGAGGAGGCGCGGGAGCTGCGCGGGACGGAGCCCCGCCATCCGGACGAACTCCTCGTCCCAGTCCTGCCGCTTCATGTCGAAGAAGAGCGTGCCCTGCGCCTCGATGCGGTCGGTGGCCGCTTCGCCCGTGAGGAGATGGCGGACGTAGTCCTTCACGAAGAGGACGTGCTCCGTGCGGGCGAGGACGTCGGGTTCGTGCGCCTTGAGCCACATCAGTTGCGGTAGCGTCCAGGTCGGCGCGGGCATCTGGTAGCAACGCTCGAAGACGCGCTCGGCGGCGCCGCTCCGGCGGAGAGCCTCGCACTCGGCGGTCGAGCGCTGGTCGGTCCACATGATCGTGCGTCGGACTGGCTTCCAGTCCGCGCCGAGCAGGACGGCGTTGTGCGTGGAGCCGTCGAGCGAAAGCGCGGCGACGCGCGAGAGGTCGACGCCCTTTTCGGCGAGCTTCGCGAGCGCGCCGCGGAGCGCCTCCCACCAGTCGGCGGGATCCTGCTCGCTCCAGCCGGGATGATCGTGGCGCGTCGCGTATTCGACCGACGCCTCGCCGGCGAGCGCGCCGTCGGGCGCGATGGCGGTCACCTTGCACCCGCCGGTGCCGAAATCGATGCCGAGGAGGAGTGGTTCCATGTGTGCGTTCCATCATACCGGAACGGAGCCCCGAAAACAAGCCCGGAACCGCGCCCGCCGTGGCGATCGTCACCGAGGGCGACTCCGACGCGCGCGCCTTCACGGAGGACCTGGTCGAGGCGCCGGCCTGCTCAGGCTTGGGGGGCGAGCCGGACCAAGCCGCCAACGTGGTCGAAGTCGGTGTCGAAGGAAACGAGCCGCGAACCGGTCTCCAACGCCGTCGCCGCAATCCAGATGTCGTTTTCCGGAATGGGCGTCCCCTTTGCTTTCAGCGCCGCCTTCACGTAGCCGTATCGTTCGGCGATATCGCGCGTCGCCGGCTGGAGCGAAATCCCGTCCTCCGCCAGGAAGCGGTTCAAGGCGGCTTCGTTTTTCGCGAACCGAGTCCCCTTGAGGAACCCGAACACGAGTTCGCCCAGGACGGTCGCCGGGACGATGACTTCGTCCGCTTCCTCGACGAGCGCCGTCACGGCGGCGTTGCCCTTTCCGATTGCGCTGTAGGCGTTGGTGTCGAGGCAGATTTTCACTTCCAGCCCTCCTCGTCGATCGTTCGGCAGTTGGCGACGGCCTCGTCGAAGCGCCTCGCCTCGGCGGGCGTCCACGAGCCGGCCAGCCAGGAGACGTCCCGGCGCTTGCGCTGCGAAGGTTCGAGTCCGGCGGCCTTCACCAGAAGCGAAACCGTCGTTGCATTGACGCTACGTCCTTCCCGTGCGGCGCGTCCGGAAAGGAACGTCGCCACCCCGTCGGGAATGTTTCGGATCGTCATTGTTTTCATGTGATGCCTCCGGATGATTGCAGTGATGTCAAACGATGATGGCAATTCTACCACGGCAAACCCGGAAAATCAAGGCGAATCGTGCCGTGCGGAAGCGCGGTGGCACGATGCCCTCGCGTGGCGGAGGCGGGCCGACGAGTCGCTACTGCAACGAAGAGCGAAATCTGCTAGACTTACGTCGGCAATCCGCACATCGCCCCCCATGAAAGACAACCCCCACGCCACCCCTTTCGCCGCGCTCGCCGCGCTGCTTCTCGCCGCCGTTCCCGCCATGCTGCGGGCGGACGTCCCGCTGCCGCCGAAGGACAAGTTCCTCCTCGTCGTCCTCGCCGGGCAGTCCAACATGTCCGGACGGGGCGTGCCGAAGCCCGAGGACAAGGTCGCGCATCCGCGCGTCCTCATGCTCGACCGCGGCGGCGCGTGGGTGCCGTGCGTCGATCCGATCCACTACGACGCCAGCACCGTCGGCGTCGGCCCCGGCAAGACGTTCGCCGAGGCGCTGGCGGAATCCGATCCCTCGGTCGTCGTGGGCGTCGTTCCGTGCGCCGTCGGCGCCACGTCGATCGCCGTCTGGGAGCCGGGCAGGTCCTTCCGCAACGGAAAGACAGACTGGCATCCCTACGACGACTGCGTGGCGCGCGTCCGCCGGGCGCAACAGGACGGCACGCTCGCCGCGATCCTCTGGCACCAGGGGGAGTCCGACTGCACGCGCGACGGGGGCTATCTCTACCAGGCGCGCTTCCCGGCGTTCGTCGCCCGCCTGCGCGCGGACCTCGGCGCGAAGGGCGTTCCGCTCGTCGTCGGGCAGCTCGCGCAGAAGAACGCGACGGGATGGTTCGGGAAGATCCTCTCGAACGTGCAGCGCTACACGTGCGAATGCCTCTACGGCCCCGGCGCGTTCGTGGAATCGCTCCCCGGATACCAGCTGAACCCCGACGGCGTCCACTTCTCGCGCGACGCCCAGGTGGATTTCGGGAAACGCTACTTCGCCGCATGGAAGGGCGTCCGCGAAAAGCTCGCCGCCGATCCGGACTACTGGCGGAAGGAGACGCCGCCCGAGGACCTTGCGAAGGCATATCCGATCCCGGAGGAGCAGTTCGACACGCTCGCGAAGATCCCGCTCGCGCCGGAGATCGAGAGCTACCTCTTCCCAGACGGCGTCCCGGAGGCGCTGAAGAAGGCGCGCGAGAAGGACGACGGGGATGCGTCGACCCCCGGCACGCCTCGCGCGCCGGAGGCGGACTAGTCGTCCGCCTCGCTCTCCTCGCCCTTCGGGACGACGTCGACGCGGAGGCGGCAGACGATTTCGCGGGCGGAGTTGCGGGCGTCGTAGACGAGGAACTCGCCGGGCTTCGTCTTCGCGGGGATCGCGAGAACCTGGTCGAGGCCGATCGGCGAGAAGGTCGGCATGTTGCCGCAGTACCAGTAGAGGTTCCGGTCGGTGGCGTTCTCGGGCGCGATCCGGTACTTGAGCGTCCGCATTTGACCGGGGTGCATCTTCACCTCGTAGAAGCCGCGCTCGGCGTTCCAGCCGAGGCCCTTGTTGAGGAGTTCGGCGGAGGTCGTCTGCACGAACGAAGCGCGCGCGGCGTCGAACGCCGCCTGGCGCCGGTACTTCGCGGGGACGCGCGCGGCCTGGAGCAGGCCGAGGCCGTAGATCTTCGAGCGGCCCTCGGCGAGCTTCAGGGAGGTGTCCTCCAGGATGCCGTAGACCTCGTCGCGCGTGAGCGAGGGCTCCTGCTGCAGCAGCAGCGCGATGATCCCGGTCGCCATCGGAGCGGCGAAGGACGACCCGCTCTCCGTGCCGGTCGCGCCGGAACGCGAGAAGAAGAGCGGCACCTTGTGTCCGAAGGCGCAGAAGTCCTTCGACCAGTTGTCGTTGAGCCCGGCGGATTGGCGCGACCGCGTGATGCCGCCGACGTTGATCACGCCCTCGACGTCCTGCGGGCAGGTGAGCGTCTCGTTCGGCGCGTTGCCGCCCGCGGCGACGACGATGACGCCCGCGTCCATCGCCGCGCGCACCGCCGCGCGGAGCTCGTCGAGCTTCGCGGCGGCGGCCTCCTCCGGGAGCTCGAGGACGCCCCGCGAGAAGCGGTGGACGCCGCCGGAGTAGTTGACCACGCGGCAGCCGTTCGTGGCGCACCAGGCGAAACCGGCGATCATGTCGTCGATCGTGCCGTCGCCGTCGTCGTAGACGTAGAGCTCGCACTCCGGCGCGATGCCGAACACGTCGGAGGCGATGATTCCCTCGACGGCCGGGCCGTGCATGGCCTTCCTGCGGAAGCCGGCCCTCGCCGCGCAGTGCACGTTCGTGTGCGTGCCCGTGACGATGTCGCCCATGCCGAAGTCGATGACGCCGACCCGGACGCCCTTGCCGGTGATGCCGGCGTTCAGGAGGTTCGTGACGCCGAGCTCGCCCAGGTACCACGCCGTCCCGGCGTCGTAGGTGGGGACGTAGGGCCCGGCGGCCGCGGCCGCGGCGCAGAGCGCGGCCGCGAGGGAAAGGAGGGCTTTCGCAGTCATGCTAGACGCCCTTGGTCCAGGCGTGCGCGGGGTCGAAGGACGAGACGAGCCCGCGGCCGGTGGCGCCGGCCATGGTCCAGAGGTAGTACATCGAGTAGCCGGGCGCGCCGCAGAGCGGATGGTAGCCCTGCGCGATGGCGACCGTGTCGTAGTTCTGGACGCGGTAGGCCTCGTTGAGCGAGCCGTCGGGCTGGTAGACGGACTGGAAGCCGAAGCCCTGCGGCGGGTCGAAGAGGTAGAAGTAGGTCTCCTCCATGTCGAGCTCGCGCGGCGGATCGTTGACGTCGTGGCGGTGCGCCGGCCAGCCGGACCAGTTGCCGGAGGGGATCATCCCCTCGCCGATGTAGAGGTGCTCGGAGTCGAATTTCTCGTCGAGGATGATCTCGGACGTGCGCGTCCAGTTGTCCTTGCCGAGCGCGATGTGGCGCGTGTCCTCGGGGCGGATGAGCGTCGGGCGCGCGGTGTCGCGCGTCGCGGGCGACTCGTTCCACGCGAGCTCGACGTCGGAGAGCGCGGCGATCGCGAACTTCGTGCGGCGCGGCAGGTAGAGGCAGTGCGGCTTGCCGGAGAAGGGGTTGGCGCGGCCGTCGGCGACCTCGAAGGACCAGCCCTCGCCTTTTGCGGAGAAGTTGCCGCCGATGAGCACGAGCGCGAGCTCGCTCTCGCCGGTGTCGCCGCCGTAGGTCGTGCCCTGGACGAGCTTCAGGAGGCCGAAGCGCGTGAGCTTCATGCCGAATTCGCCGACGTCGAAGATCTTGTTGTAGCCCTGGGCGGGCTTGAGCGGGATGCGGAGGTTCATGGTTTCATCCTTTCGATTCAGTCGCTTCGCTTGAAGTGGCCGCTTTGCGGCCTAAGTGGCGACTTCGTCGCCTAAGTCATGCTTCGTCACTTGGGCCGCGAGCGGCCACTTACTTCACGCAGTGAAACTCGATGCCGAGATTGCGGCAGAGGTCGGAGAGCGCCTGCGACTGGTCGCCGTACATGAGCGCGTAGTGGTGCTCCCAGCCGTTTTCGATCACTTCCTTGCGCACGGCCTCGCAGCCGGCGTCGAACTTGATCTTGAGCGGGTTGCCGCGGACGAAAAGGTCCGTGTCGAGGCCGTCGCCCGTGCAGACGAGCATCCGGAAACCGTCGCCGTCGCGCGTCTCGCCGAGGCGGGCGAGCGTGACGCGGCCGGGCTTGAGCGGGAATTCGTCCGTGACGCCCTTCACGCCGCCGCCCTCGACCGTGGCCGAGCAGCGCAGCGACGGCTCGAAGCCGGGCTTGCACAGCGCGCACGGCGCGGCGCCGCAGTGCCACGCGACGCCGTAGTCGCCCTCGCAGACGATGAGGTCGCAGAAGAACGGCTTGTCGCCCGAGAGCTCCTGCCCGATGCGCATCATCACGGCGCCGTAGACGTCGCCCTCGCACGCGCAGAGGTGGCCGTGGTTCGTGAGGTGGCCCATCGTCGAGCAGACGGCGATGCCGTAGAGGCCGTCGAGGATCACCTCGGGCCAGCAGCGCATCGCGAGCGTGTCGACGAGGAACTTGCCCTTGAGCTTCACCATCGCGCCGTAGAGGCGCACGGCCTTGTCGAACTGGTCGCCCTTCGGGCCGTCCGTCGGGTGCAGCGGCGCGTCGGAGAGGATCTCGGCCTTCGCCGCCTCGACCTCCTCGGGCGCGAGGTTCTTCGCGGTCGTGAAGACCTCGTGCTCGGTGATGAGCTTCACCTCGGGGCCGAGCTCGCGGCGGAGGAGCATCTCGGAGACGCAGCTGGTGTAGAAGCCCGGGACGCGCCCGCCGACGAGCCCGATGCGCATGCGGCGCAGCGCCTTCATCGTCCGCGCGACCGCGATCGCGCGCGAGAGCTGCCCCGCGGCCTCCGGCGTGGCGGGGTTCGCGTGGACGTGGAAGTAGGGGATGTGGAGGCGGTACATGTGGTGGGCGTTCATGTTCGCCGCGCAGAACGAGTTGTTCTGCAGGCGTCCGCCCGCCGGGTCCGGCTCCGGCATCGACCAGAGGATGACGGGGATGTTCCCGAGGCGCTGCGCGAAGAGGGGCGGCACGACGCCGAGCGAGAACGTCATGAAGTGGACGAGCAGCGCGTCGGGGCGCTCCTTCTCGAAGCGGTCCAGCAGCTCCACCGCCTCCGTCTCGAGCGTGAGCATCCTCTCCGGCGCGAGCACCTCGACGCCGGGGAGAGTGTTGAGGAACTTCAGCGCGTTCTCGCGCGCCGCCTCGAGCGTGTCGTTCGTCCAGTTGACCTTGGACAGCGGCAGATAGCCGATTTTGAAGGATTGCATGGGCGGGATGGTTCGGATGGTCGAGATGGTTCGGGCGGTTCGGATCGCCGGATGGTCGCGCTTGGCGGTTCCAAATTCTACCCGATTCATTCTTTTGAAACAAGAGCCTTCGCCGCCGCGCCCGCCGCGCGGGCGCGGCGATTCAACGCCCGGCCGGTCGCGAAGCATCAGCCGCGCGAACCGGCCGGACTTGCGAGTTCGTAGCGCGGGAGGCGGGAGAGGGGAACGCCGGAGAGGCGAAGCGTCGTCGGGCCGTCGTGGACGGCGCCGAGGTCGTCGCGCCAGCGGCCGGCGGGAAGTTCGACGGTCTTGGCGTCGTCCGGCGAGAGGACGGGCGCGACGAGCCAGCGCGAGCCGAGCATGAACTGCTGCATCGGCCGCGCGAAGCCCTGGCCCGGGAACTCGTACTCCATCGCGCGGACGATCGGCTCGCCGGTCGCGGCGGCGTGGCGCGCGCACTCGAGGATGTAGGGCGCGAAGGCGACGTGCAGGTCCGCAAAGGCGCGGCAGAGCGCGACGCCTTCGGGCGAGAGGTGCCGCCACGGCGCGGCCGAGAACTGCATCATCGGCAGGAGCGCCTGGAGCGCGGCCGAGCGGACGAAGAGCCGCTCGTCGATCTCGCGCCCGACGAACGAGACCTCGAGCCCGCCGCCGACCATGTCGGCGACCGAATACGGGCAGCCGAGCAGGCCCGCCGCGACGATCTGCGGAATCGCGGTGTCCTGCGCGCCGGGGCCGGTCCACGCGTGGGCGCGGTCGTTGAGGCGCGTGACGAGCGGCAGGCCGCCGCACTTCCAGCTCGTGCGGATCTCGTGGCAGGGGAACTCGCGCGCGGCGAGCTCCGCGTAGAGCCGCGCGTAGTCGACCGGCTCGGCGGCCTCGTCGTGGAAGCGGCAGTCTTCGACGAAGAAGCGCGGGTCGCCCGCGTCGAACTTGAAGCCGGCGAGGCCGTAGTCCGCAGCGAAGTCCTTCAGCGTCTTCGCGTAGAACGCGGCCGCCTCGGGCTTCGTGAGATCGTAGATTGCGCTGATGCCGCTCCACCAGCGCACGACGGCCGCCTCGCGCGAGCCGGGCTTCGCACGGTAGGCGAGGTGGTCGAGGCCGTCCAGCTTTTCGTGAAAGCGAAGTCGCTTGTATTCGCGGCTGTCGGGCGAGACGAAGTGCGCGGTCCAGATGAGGGGCGTCCAGCCGTGCCCGCGCATGCGGGCGACCATCCCCTTGGGGTCGGGGAAGTCCTTCGCGAAGAACTCGTAGGAGCCTTGGTGCGACATCCAGAAGCCGTCCATCATGCAGACGCCGCAGGGGAACCCGCTCGCCGCGAGCTCGGCCGTGTAGTCGTCGGCCGAGCGCTGGTTCACGCCGCGCAGGAAGATCTCGATCCAGTTGTTCCACTGGGGGAGGGCGAAGAAGACGTCGGGCGGAACGCGTCCGTCGAAGCGCAGGTGCGCCCGCGCGGCGGCGAGGTAGGCGTCGCGGAGCGTTTCGCCCGCCCGCACCGGCGCGATCGCCTCCGCGTCCGAGTCGAGCAGCAGGCGGCCGCCGCGGAATTCGTAGCCGAAGGGCTTCTCGCTCCAGACGTAGCGGCCGCACGAGGAGACGAGCAGCGGCGACGATGTGAAGCCGGCGGTGCGCAGGTCGATGCGCGGCGAGTCGCCGGCGCCGTAGGGCTGACGCTCGCCGGCGCCGCCGGCGCCGCCCCACCAGCGCTCGCCCTCGAGCAGGGGGATCTCGGAACGGATCGGGTTCACGGTTTCGGATGGGCCGACAGGAACGCCTCGACCTCGGCGCGGGTCGGGGCGGCGGGCGGGCGGCCGGAGAGGCCGCGGCACTTGAGCGCGGAGGTGGCGGCGGCGAAGCGCTGGCAGTCAAGCAGGTCCTGCGTCTCGAGCCAGCGGACCGCGAAGGCGGCGTGGAAGAGGTCGCCGCAGCCGGTCGTGTCGACGACCTTCTCGACGGGAAACGCCGGGCAGCGGACGAAGTCGCGGCCGTCGAAGCACATCGAGCCGCGCGCGCCCATCGTCGCGCCGCAGACCTTGGGCCGGTACTTCGCCCAGACCGCGCGGACCGCCTCCTCGGCGTCGGAGAGGCCGGTGAGCTTGAGGATGAACTCCTCCGAGCAGACGAGCAGGTCGGCGAGCGGGAGCAGCTCCTCCATGCCGTCGCGGTGCGTGCCGGCGTCGTAGTTCACGAGGACGCCGGCCTCGCGCGCGACCTTCGCGGCGGCGATGGCGCCGGCGGCGTTGTGGCCGTCGAGGTGGAGGATCTTCGCGCGGGCGACGGCCTCCGCGTCGATCTCGTCGGCGCGCAGCTCGTCGAGCCCCTCGCGCGTCCAGGCGCAGGAGCGCGCGCCGGACTTCTCCTCGATCCAGAGGTAGGCGATGGCGCTCGTTGCGCCGGGGCGGACCCGCACCATCGACGTGTCGACGCCCTGCGCGGCGAAGTCGGCGAGGATCGTGCGGCCGTCGGGGTCGTCGCCGACCGTGCCGGCGAACGCGGCGCGCATCCCGAGCGCGGCGGCGCCGGCGGCGGCGTTGGCCGCCGGCCCGCCGCCGAAGACCGCGTGCGAGAGCATGCGCACCTTCGTGTCGTGCGGGATGAACGGCAGGACGGCGATGTGGTCGTTGCTGCAGAAGCCGAGCGCGAGGAATTCTTGCGTTTTCACGGGTGGTTGATGCGGGAAGCGAGGAAACCGGCGCCGAAGCCGTTGTCGATGTTGACGACGGAGACGCCGGACGCGCACGAGTTGAGCATGGCGAGGAGCGCGGCGAGGCCTTCGAACGCGGCGCCGTAGCCGACGCTCGTCGGGACGGCCACGACGGGCACGTCGACAAGCCCGCCGACGACGCTCGCGAGCGCGCCCTCCATGCCGGCTACGACCACGACAACGCGCGCGCGCTGCAAGTCGCCGACGTGCGCGAGCAAGCGCTCCAGCCCCGACACGCCGACGTCGTAGAGCCGCACGACGCGGTTTCCGAGCGCCTCGGCGGTGCGCGCCGCCTCTTCGGCGACCGGCAGGTCGCTCGTGCCGGCGGCGCAGACGCAGATTTCGCCCGCGCCGTCGGGCTCCGGCAGCGGGCCGACGACCGCGAGGCGGCTCGCGGGGTCGTAGGCGGCGTCCGGTTCGGCGGCGGCGAGCGCGGCGGCCTTGTCCGCGGAGAGGCGCGTGGCGAGGACGGTCCTCGCGCCGCCTTCGCGGAGCTTGCGGACGATGGCGCAGACCTGCTCCGCGGTCTTGCCTTCTCCGTAGACGACCTCCGCGGCGCCCTGGCGCAACGCGCGGGCGTGGTCGACCTTGGCGAAGCCGAGGTCCTCGAACGGCGCGGCGCGGAGCTTGCGCGCGGCCTCGTCCGGCGCGACGGAGCCGTCGCGGACGCCCTCGAGCAGCGCGAGAAGGTCCTTCTTCGTCACGACGCGAGCTCCCGCAGCGCGGCGATCTCCGCGGCCATGTCGGCGGCGCGGTAGAGCGCGGACCCCGCCACGAAGAGGTTCGCGCCGGCGGCGGCCGCCTCGGCGATCGTGTCGCGCGCGACGCCGCCGTCGACCATGATCCCCAGGTCCGGCGCGGCGGCGCGCAGGGCGCGCAGGTTGGGCAGCGCCTCCGGCATGAACGCCTGCCCGCCGAAACCGGGGAAGACCGTCATCTGGAGGATTTCGTCGACGAGCGGCAGGAACGGCAGCGCGGCGGCGGCGGGCGTGAGCGGGTTGAGGACGAGCCCCGCGCGGCAGCCGAGCGCCCGGATGCGGCGCAGCGCGCCCTCGACGAAGCACTGCGCCTCGGCGTGGACGAGGATCGTCGTGGCGCCGGCGCGCGCGAACTGCTCGAGGCGGCGGTCCGGGTGCGCGAGCATGAGGTGGACGTTGCGCGGGAGGTCCGGCGCGACGCGCGCGGCGAGCTCGACGACGGCCGGGCCGAAGGAGAGGTTCGGCACGAAGACGCCGTCCATGACGTCGACGTGCAGCGCGTCCGCGCCGGCGTCCGCGGCGCGGCGGATCTCGTCGGCGAGGCGGCCCTGGTCGGCCGCGAGGAGGGACGGGAGGATGGCGGGTTTCACGGCGTTCCATCATGCCACAAACGGCGGCGGAACGCAAACGCGGGCGCTAGTCCGCGACGATGTCGAACGCGAAGAGGCGCTTCTTCTTCGCGTCCTCCGGGGCGTCGCCCGCGCGGAAGCCGCCGACGAGCACCGGGTGGTTCTCCGCGCCGATGCGGAAGGTCGTGCGGAGCAGCTCCCTGCCGTCCTTGCGTACGACGAGCGAATAGCCCTTGGCGCGCTCGCCGCGGACGACGAGCTCGTAGCCGGCGGCGAGAGAGAACTTCGCGTTCGCCGAGCCGCCCTTGCCGGAGAGCGGCGAGGTCTTCGTCTCGACGAGCTCGCAGCCCGCGAGCCCGAGGTTGCGCTCCAAGAGCGCGCCGAGGTCCTCGGCGCCGGGCGAAACCTCCCCCTCGGGCGCGGCGACGACGTGCCGCACGCGCAGCGAATCGGCGGTGGCGCCGAGCGCGAGCGAGAGGGAAAGCAGCAGGACGGTCAGGAATCGCATGGCGGCACCTAGTCGGTCAGGATCCACAGGATTTGCGCGGAGGAATCCGCGTCCGCGAGGACGGCCGCGCCGGCGGCGGGGAGCGCCTCGCCGAGTTCGAAGTCCTCGACGGCGGAGCCCGGCGCGGGGGCGGCGCCGGCGGGAAGGCTCGCGAAGAGCCCGACGGCGGCGACGGC
>JAFPUX010000577.1 GCA_017413145.1 Kiritimatiellia bacterium
CCCGATGGACTTCTTCTCGTGGCACGTCTACGCCAAGGAGCCCAAGTGGATCGCGTGGAACGCCCGCCGGATCCGCGAACTCCTGGACGCGAACGGCTACGCGAAGACCGAGAGCCACTGCAACGAGTGGAACTACGTGCGGAACTGGACGGACGGCTTCGTCTACACCGTGAAGAACATCATCGGCGTGAAGGGCGCCGCCTACACGGCCGCCGCGATGGCCGACGCGCAGAACGCCCCCGTCGACATGCTCATGTACTACGACGCTCGTCCGACCGGATTCAACGGCATCTGGGACTACTACGCCTACGAGCCGCTCAAGGGCTGGTTCGTGTTCGACGCCTTCCGCCGCCTGCGCCGCCTCGGAAACCACGTCCGCACGGAGCTTTCGCCCGACGCCGCGAAGGGCGAGGAGATCTATGCCGTCGCCGCGCGCTGCAAGACTGGCGCGCACAAGGCCGCCATGGTCGCGCGGTTCGTCGAAGAAGACGAAAAGGCGCGCCCGGTCAACGTCGCGCTGAAGCTCGCCAAGGGCGCGTGGAAGAAGCCGCGCGTGCGGATGCTCGACGCGAAGTGCAACCTCGAACCGGCGCCGTTCCGGATCGAAGGCGACGCGCTCGTGCTGCGGCTCGCGCCGCTGTCCGTCGCGTTCGTCGAGTGGTAGCGGCGGCCCGCCGCGTCAGAGGTCGTCCGGCGGGAGGTCGTCGTCGTCGAAACCGGCCGGGCGGTGCCCGGCCGGCTCCACTGCGGGCGCCACCGGCGGCGCGGGGGGCTCGTCCGCCGGCGGATGGTGGCGGATGAAGGGGACCGGCGGGCGTTCGGGCGGGGCTTCGCCGTCGAGCGCCGGCAGGTCGGGGAATTCGTCTTCGCCGGGGGCGGGGAGGGGGACGCCCGCGAGCTCGTGGACGCGGGCGCAGCCGAGCCGCCACGACTTGAGGTCGAGCGTCGCGCGGCGCAGGTCCTGCCGCTTGCGGAGCGCATCGAGCCCCTTCTCGGAGGCGCTCGCGGCGAGGCGCGCGGCGACCCAGCGGCGCCAGGCGTCCAGCAGGATCTGGTGCACGAAGTCGCGCGGCGGGTGCTCCGCGGTCGGGTCGCGCCGCGCGGAGAGCACGCCCAGGAAAGCGGCGGCCTTCGGGTCGTCCGCCTGCAGGCGCTCCAGCGCGTCGCCGCCGGTGCCGGCGGCCTCGGCGTAGAAGGCTTCGACGAGCGCGCGCACCATCGCGTTCGGGAAAAGCATCGGCGGGAGCAGTGCGGCGAGCGCGCGCACCGTGGCGGGGTGCTCCTCGCCGTGCTTGAGGAGGAATTCGCAGAGCGCCACGTCGGTCGGGTCGGGCGGCGGCGGCGGGGGCTCGCCCGGGGCCGAAGCCCCGGGCACGGGACCGGCTGCGCTTGGGGGCTCCGGATCTTCGAAAATCTCCGGCGGCGGCAAGTCGGGCGGTGGCGGCGGCGACAAGGGAGGCGGCGGTGGCGGGGTGGCGGTTTCGCGGCGGAAGGCGGCTCCTTCGCGCTGGCGGCGGAGCGCCTCCTCGATGCCGGAGAGCTCCGCGCGGATCGCGTCCTCCGGCAGGTTCATTTCCTGCGCGAGCTCTTGGACCATGCGCGCCTTGTGGACGGCGTTGGCGCAGGCGGCGACGGTCTGGAGGACCTCCTTCACGATGCGGCCCGCGGCGTCCGCGCCGTCCGGGTCGGCCTCCTGCGCGCGGAGGTGCGCGACGTGGAACGGCACGGGGCCGACCGCGGCGTCGAGGATCGCCTGGAAGTCCTCCTTGGAGTGCGAGAGGAGAAACGAGTCGGGGTCCTCGCCGTCGGGCATGCGGGCGATGCGGACGGGGATGCCCTCGGCCAGCAGGATCGCGGCGGTGCGCACGGCGGCCTTGCGGCCGGCGGCGTCCGCGTCGAAGAGCAGCACGGCGCTGTCCGCGTAGCGGTGCAGGAGCTTGGCGTGCTCGTCCGTGAAAGCGGTGCCCTCGGAGGCGACGGCGCGCGGGAAGCCGCACGCGTGGCAGCGGATGACGTCGATCTGCCCCTCGCAGACGATCGCCTCGCGGTGGAGCGAGCTGGCGATCGGGCGCTGCGCCTTGTCCAGCGCGTAGAGCACGCGCGACTTCTTGAAGATGTCGGTCTCGGGCGAGTTGACGTACTTGGCGGGGCTCGCGGCTTTGTCGAGGACGCGTCCGCTGAAGGCGACGACGCGCCCCTGGTGGTCCTTGACCGGGAACATGAGGCGCCCGTGGAAGCGGTCGCGCAGGAGCGAGGCGGACTGCGCGCCGTCGGGCAGCAGGCCGAGCCCGGCCTCGACCATCTCGCGCTTCGTGAAACCGTGCGCCTCGGCGAACTTGTCGAGCGTGCCCCACGGTTCCGGGTCGTAGCCCAGCTCGAACAGCTCGACCACGTCCGGGCCGAGCGAGCGCTTCTCGAGGTAGGCGCGGGCGGGCGCGGCGGCGGCGGTCTGCAGGAGGCAGCGGTGGAAGAAGGCGGCGGCCTCGGCGTTCACCTGGAAGAGGCGGCGGGCGCGCGCCGCGTGGCCGCCGTCGTCCTCCTCGACGATCTCCACGCCGCACTTGTCGGCGAGGTAGCGCAGCGCGTCGGGGAACGTCATGCCGTCGTGCTGCACGAGGAACTTGAACACGTCGCCGTCCTCGCCGCAGCCGAAGCAGTGGTAGCGCTGGCGCTGCGGGTTGACGTGGAAGGACGGCGTCTTCTCGTGGTGGAACGGGCAGCAGGCCTTCCACGCCGAGCCGGCGCGCTTGAGGGGCACGCGCTCGCCGATCACCTGGACGATGTCGGTGCGCGAGCGGATTTCCTCGATGGTCTGGTCGGAGACGGTCGGCACGGCGCGCTACTTGCGCTTGCGCAGGACCTTCTTTTCGTAGTCCGCGACGGTCTTGAACCAGTCTTCGCGGGCGGGGAGGCCGGCGCGGCGGCACCATTCGGCCCAGACGTCGCCCATCGGGTAGTTCTTGACTTCCTCCTGGAGCATCAGGAGCTCGGTGAAGCGGCCTTCGGACTGGAGTTCCGCCATCTTCGCGTTGGGCTGCAGGAGGGCGGCGAGGAGCGCCTTGAGCATGTTGCGCATGCCGATCACCCACGCGGCGACGCGGTTGATCGACGCGTCGAAGTAGTCGAGCGCGAGGACCACGCGGTCCGGGCCGGCGAGCGCGATCTCGCGGGCGATGTCGAGCAGCATGTCGTCCTGGCGCAGGACGTGGTCCGAGTCCCAGCGGACGGGGCGCGAGACGTGGAACGCGACCTTCGGGGCGAAGAGCAGCATGGACGAAATCTTGTCCGCGACGTTTTCGCTCAGGTGGAAGTGCCCGCTGTCGAGCAGGCAGAGCAGGTTGTTCTTCGCGGCGTAGTTCATGTAGAACTCGTGCGAGCCGACCGTGTAGCTCTCGACGCCGATGCCGAAGAGCTTGCTTTCGATCGTGACCTCGACGAGCGAGCGGTCGTAGTCCGTCGCGAAGATTTCGTCGAGCGACTTCTTGTAGACCGCGCGCGGCGTGGTGCGGTCGGCGGGGACGTCCTTGAGGCCGTCCGGAATCCAGATGTTGAAAGCCGTCGGCGTTCCCATCTCGCGGGCGAAGTACTCGGCGATGCGCAGGCACGCGACCGTGTGGCGGATCCAGAATTTGCGGACCTTCTCGTCCTCCGAGGAGAGCGTGCGCCCGGACGCGGCGAGCGGGTGCGAGAAGTAGGTCGGGTTGAAGTCGAGGCCCTTGAGGCCGATCTTCTTCGCGAACTTCACCCACGGGGCGAAATGGCGGGGTTCGATCGCGTCGCGGTCGACGAAGCCGTCCTTGCCGAAGATCGCGTAGTTGGCGTGGAGGTTGAGGCGGTGCGTGCCGGGGACGAGCGAGAGGGCCTTTTCGATGTCGGCCATGAGCTCCTTCGGCGTGCGGGCTCGGCCGGGGTAGTTGCCGGTGGTCTGGATGCCGCCGGACGCGGCGCCGCCGCCGTCGAAGCCGACGACGTCGTCGCCCTGCCAGCAGTGCATGGAGACGTGGAACTTTTCGAGGGTCTTCAGCGCGGCTTCGACGTCGACGCCGAGGTTCTTGTAGAGCGCTTTCGCGGAGGCGAAGCGGGAATCGGTGGCCATGGTTGGATGTCCTTTCGGGAAACTTGGTTCGAGGCCGCCCATTCTACCGCATCCGCCCCCCGCGTTCAAGCGCGTTCCGCGCGCGCCGTCCGCCTCCGTCCCGGACCGGGACGCCCGCAACGGCGCTAGAGGGGGAAGACGGAGCGGCCGAAGCTGCCCATGCGGCTGGGCGGCTCGTCCGCGGCGCGCAGGTGCGAGGTGTCGCCGAAGGCCTGGATGCGGAACCCCGCCACGTCGCCCTGGCGCTCTTCCGAGTTGAGGACCGTCACGGACGAAGGCGCCATGAAGAACGCGTGCCAGAGCTCCGGCGGCGCGACGTGGACGACGTGCCCGATCGCGGCGCACGCGAGCCCGAGGTGGCAGAAGAACACGAGCAGCGCGTCGCGCTGCGCGTCCGGCGCGATCCGGTAGTGGTTCGCCTCGCGGCGGTAGCCGTAATGCGCGAGAATGCCGTCGACGCCGGCCTTGATCTCGGCCCAGCGCGGACGTGCCACGTCGGCGTGGGCGGCCAGGTAGGGCGTGTCGAGCCAGCCCTCCGGCTCGTTGTAGCGCGGGTCGGCGGTCCAGTAGTCGGGGAAGAGGTCCCACGGGACCCACGATTGGTCGCCCGAGCCGTCCGGGCGCGCGTGGCAACCGATCGTGAACTCGGTCATCCACCCGAGCGTCTCGGCCGCCGCGCCCATCGCGGCGAGCGAGGGCTTCGCGGTGGCCTGCGCGCGGCCGGCGGGGCTGCAGAAACAGGACGTCGGCTTCCACGCGGCGGCGCGGCGCGCGAGGAGCTCCGCCTCGCGGAAGCCCTTCGGGGTGAGGGAGTCGACGGAGTAGTCGGGTTCGGCGTGGCGGACGAAGATCAGCTGCATTTCCGTGGCGGGGTCTAGGCGCGGGGGAAGGCGTCGTGGTAGACGGCGCGGATCCGCTCGAGCGAGACGTGGGTGTAGATCTGGGTGGTGGAAAGGGAGGCGTGGCCGAGCAGCTCCTGCACGGCGCGCAGGTCCGCGCCGGCGTCGAGCAGGTGCGTCGCGAACGAGTGGCGCAGCGAGTGCGGCGAGAAGCGGTCCGGCAGGCCCGCGGCGAGGAGCGCGGCGTCGAACGCGCGCTCGAGCAGGCGCGTGGTGGCGCGCCCGCCGCGGCGGTTCGCGAAGACGGGCGATTCGGGCCGGGCCAGGCCGGCGCCGAAGCGCGTCTCGGTC
>JAFPUX010000578.1 GCA_017413145.1 Kiritimatiellia bacterium
CCGCCGCCCGCGCGGCGCCAGAGCGCCGCCGCGAAGACGACCGCCACGCCGAGGACGAACACCGCGGCGAACCCGACCTGGGCGCGCGCCGCAAGGCGCGGGCGCAGGTTCGCGGCGGCGGCGAGCAAGACCGCCGTCCCGGAGAGGAGCAGGTCGCCGAGGAAGATCTCGTAGCCCGCGAGCGAGTAGTGCGGGCCGAACGAGAAGAGGTCGCCGAAGAGCGCGCGGGTGACGAGCGTGAGCGCGGTCGCGTTCGCCCAGACGATCGACACGTAGGCCAGGACGAGGAACCAGGCGCAGAGGAACCCGTGGTCCACGCCGAACGTCTCGCGCACGTAGGCGAGCGCGCCGCCGGGGCCTGGGTGGCGGTCGACCATGCGGGCGTAGTTCCAGCCGACGACGGCCATCGCGAGGCCGCCGACCAGGACGCCGAGCGCCGGGCCGAGCGGTCCGGCCGCCGGCAGGAACGTCGTCCCGGGCATGATGAAGGATCCCCAGCCCGTGGCGCACCCGAATGCGACCGCCCACGCGGCGGCCCGTGAAACGTTGCGCGTGCTCATGCGGGGGAAGTCCACACGAACCGCCTCGAAAAGGGAAGCGCGGAAGCGGTCAGGCGGTCATCGCGGCGAAGACGTCGCAGACGCGGCGGAGTCCGGGCGGGACCGGCGCGGTCGAGAGCCAGCAGGCGGTCGAGTCTTCGTCCGCCGGGTCGAAGCCGTGCATCCCCGCGAGGGGCTTCACGCCCATGTCGGAGGGGCAGAACTGCACGCCGGCGTCCGCCAGGAAGATCGCGTCGCCGAACTTGCGGTCGTCGCGCCAGATGCCGTTCGCCTCCATCTCCCCGCGCGTGAGCCACCGCCCGCGGAAGGACGCGAAGGCGGACTCGACCGCCTCCTTCGCGCCGGGGCGCAGCCACCAGAAGCGCGCCATCGTCGAGTCGATCGCGCTGGCGTAGTCCTTCCCCCAGGCGAGCCCCGCGGCGGCGAGCGCGGCGGGGGCGTCCTGCGTGCCGCGCAGCGGCGTCATGCCGTGGTCCGAGAAGACCGTGAGCTCGAACGGCCGCCCGGCCGCGGCGAGCGCGGAGAGGAGCGAGCGGACGCGCTCCGCGTAGCGCTCCACGGCCGGGCGCAGCGCGTCGTCGTCGCCCACGCGGTCGTGCTGCAGTGCGTCGAACGCGGCGGAGTAGACGAACGCGCGGTCGAGCGCGCCGCGGGCGAGGAGGTCCGCCGCGATGCGGAAATTCTCGTCCTCCGGCTTGCGCCAGTCGGAGACGTGCCAGCGCAGGCCCTGCGCCTGCCACGCATCCGCGAGGTTCGGAACCGGCGCCAGGCCGCCCGGGACGAACATGTCGGTCTTCTCGCAGTAGTCGAGCTTCGGCAGGTGCTCCAGCGGGACGGCGTAGAGCTGGAAGTAGCCGGTGAAGCCCCAGAGCCTCTTCACGAGGCGCGAGAGGACGTTGCGAACGCGCCCGCGCCGCCAGAACGAGCGCGGACGGAAGAAGGGAGCGACCCAGCGCATCGCGCGGAACGGGCTTTTCTCCGGCGCCCAGTCGTAGAAGGCCAGGTGCCCGTGCTCGGACGGACGCCGGCCGGTGAGGATCGTCGGGATCGCCGTGCAGCTGTAGCCGAACTGCATCTCGAGCGGCCGCCGTTGCGGCAGCTCCTCGCGCAGGAAGCCGTAGCGCTCGGCCTGCTTCCAGCCGAGCGCGTCGACGAAGACGAAGACCTTGACGGTCGATCGGTCGAATGGTCTCATGGTCTGATGGTCTCATGGTCTGATGGTCTGATGGTCTGATGGTCGAACGGCGCGGCGTCGAGCGCGCGGGCGAGGGCGGCGACGTCGCCGGGCGGGACGAGCGTCGCGCGGCCGCCGCAGGCTTCGGGGAGGCCGCCGGTCGCGAAGGCGACGACGGGACGGCCGAGCGCGACGGCCTCCGCCGCCACGAGGCCGTAGGGCTCCTGCCAGAAGCTCGGGACGACGACGCACGCGGCCGCGCGCATCCACGCCTGCGGATCCGACTGGAAGCCGCGGAAGCGCACGCGGTCCGCGAGGCCGAGCTTTTCCGCCAGCGCGCGGAGCGCCGGCTCCAAGTTGCCGGCGCCGACGACGTCGAGCGTCCGGCGCGTTTTCATCCGCGCCATCGCCCGGAGCAGCAGCTGCACGCCCTTGCCGCGGATGAGCTGCCCGACGAAGAGCAGGTCGACGCCGTCGGGGGCGGTGGCCGGGCCCCCGTCCCGGACGGGAATCGCCGGCGATTCGACGGAAATCTTCTCCGCCGGGAGTCCGTTGGCGACGAGGCGCCGCTTCATGAACTCCGAGATGACGACGATTTTCGCGAGGCGCGCCATCGCGCGCTTGCGGCGGCCCTGCGCGAGGACGCGTGCGAGCGCGGGACGCCAGGCGCGGCAGAGCGGCGCGCAGAGGAGGCACGGCCAGAGGCCCGACGCGCGCGTGCAGTTGCGGCGCAGCGGCGTGTAGGCGTAGCTGCGCGGGCAGATCGGGTCGTGGTCGTGGACGTAGAGCGTCGTCTTCTCCGGCGGGAAGCGTTCGAGCGCGGCGACGTCGGAGCACTTGTGCACGACGATCTCGTCCCAGGCGGAGAAGTCCGCGGGAATGTCCGACGCGACGTCGACCGCGTGCCCTTCCGCCCGCAGCGCCGCCGCCTGCCGCTCCGCGAACACCTCGATCCCGCCGCGCACGCCAGAGGATTCAACCAAAAGCAGTATTTTCATTCCATTTCATCTCACGCAAGGTCCGCAAAGGGCGCTGGGTTGATTGTCTCACGCAAAGTTCGCGAAGTCCGCAAAGGTGGTTTTTGGGGGCTCATGCGGCGTTGGCAAAGGGTGTGGGCGGGTGTGGATGTGTTGTCTCACGCAAAGTTCGCGAAGTCCGCAAAGGTGGTTTTGGTGGGCTCGTGCGGCGCTGGCAAAAGGTGTGGGCGGGTGTAGGTGTGTTGGCTCACGCAAAGTTCGCGAAGTCCGCAAAGGTGGTTTTGGTGGGCTCGTGCGGCGCTGGCAAAAGGTGTGGGCGGGTGTGGGTGTGTTGTCTCACGCAAAGTTCGCGAAGTCCGCAAAGGCGGTTTTGGTGGGCTCGTGCGGCGCTGGCAAAAGGTGTGGGCGGGTGTGGATGTGTTGGCTCACGCAAAGTTCGCGAAGTCCGCAAAGGTGGTTTTGGTGGGCTCGTGCGGCGCTGGCAAAGGGTGTGGGCGGGTGTGGGTGTGTTGTCTCACGCAAAGTGCGCGAAGTTCGCAAAGGTGTTTTTGGTGGGCTCATGCGGCGCTGGCAAAGGGTGTGGGCGGGTGTGGGTGTGTTGTCTCACGCAAAGTTCGCGAAGTCCGCAAAGTGTTTTGTGTTGCTTCTCCAAATCTCCTTCGC
>JAFPUX010000579.1 GCA_017413145.1 Kiritimatiellia bacterium
CGCCGACCGGCGCTGCGCCGGCCGAAAGCGCGGTGGCGAGGCACGCGCCGAGCGTCGCGCCGGACGCCGTCCCGAGCGTGTAGGGCGACGCGAGCGGGTTGCGGAAGAGCGTCTGGTAGACGCACCCCGCCACGGCGAGGATCCCGCCGACCGAGAACGCGCACAGCAGCCGCGGCACGCGGTAGCTCCACAGCAGCCCCGGCGGGCATCCGCGCGCCGTGGCGAAGACCAGCACGGCGACGGCGAGGAGCGCAACGAGGGGAAACCGCAATCGCTTCGCGACGCCATCTCGGGCGAAGACCGGTCCGCATCGTACACCGCCTTCGGCGGCTATGCGGAACCGGTCTTCGCCTGCGTTCTCCGGGCCGGGCGACTCTTGCGGAACCGCTTCTCCGCACAGCCGCGAAGCGGCGTCCGGTGCGGGAAGCGGTTCCGTCAAGGTTGCGCGGCGAAGCCGTTGCGGTCTTTCCCCGTGCGGAGCCATTCGAATCACGCGGTGCGGGATCGACCCGAGGGGCGCGAGGTCGTGCGTGGCGAGGACGACGGTGCGGCCGGCGGCGAGCTGTTCGCGGAGGAGGGCGGCGAGCGAGGCGCGGGCGTCGGCGTCGAGGCCTTCGAAGGGTTCGTCGAGGAGCAGGACGTCCGCCTCCTGCGCGAGCGCGGCGGCGAGGAACATCCGGCGCGTCTCGCCGCCGGAGAGCGAGCCGGCGTCCGCGCCGGCGAGCGACTCGAGGCCGGTCGCGGCGATCGCGCGGTCGACGGCCTCCTCGTCACGCCGCGTCAGCGCGCCGAAGAAGCCGGCGTGCGGGAGGCGTCCCGCGGCGACGGCGGCGCGAACGGGGAAGCCGGCGAGCGAGCGGGCGTCGGGCGACTGCGGCAGCCACGCGACGCGGCGCGCGTAGGCCGCGCGGGGAATCTCCGCGGCCGGGACGCCGTCGAGGAGCACGCGGCCTGCGGCCGGCGCGAGCGCGCGGGCCAGGCCTCGCAGGAGCGTCGTCTTGCCGACGCCGTTCGGCCCGACGAGCACCGAAAGCGTCCCCGCTTCGAAGGATTCGGTAAATCCCTCGACCACGGCCCGTCGCCCGAGGCGGAGCGTCAGGTTTTCGCAGCGCAGTGCCGTCATTTCGAGAGCGAGTATAGCGAATTGTCCGGCGAGAGGAAACCGCAACCGTCGGAGACGAAGCCTTCCTCGCCTTTGCGGTAGGGCTTGTCGAGCGATGCGACGTGGCCGTCGGCGAAGGCGACGTTGGTGCGGCCGCCGTGGCGGAAACCCTGCGTGCCGGCTTCGCGGATGCCGTTGCCGGAGCCGTCGAAGTCGCGGTCGCGGACCGGCGCGCGCATGAACTTGTTCGCGCCGCCGGCGTACTGGCCGTCGCCGAAGAGCGCGGTGCGCGCGGGATCCCCGATTTGCGAGAGGAGCGCCGGCGCGGCGCGCCCACCGGGGTCGCCCTCGACCTTGCCGACGTAGCTGCAGTTGTAGTTGTAGCCGGTGTAGGGATCGCCGCGCCAGTTCGCGTTTCCGCCGAGAAAGGACGGACACTGCAGGACCTGTCCCGCGCCCGCGCCGGGGACGTGCTTCCACAACAGGCCCGGGCGCGCGGCGCCGTCCGCGCCGACGGTGAAGTCCCAGCACGCCATTTCGCCGTTTTCGACCCGCATCCCCCACGGGAACTGCCCGCGGTTCTCGCCCGCGTAGGAGAGCGCCGCCGCCGCGAGCTGCCGCAGGTTCGACGCGCACGCGGCGGTCCGCGCCGCTTCGCGCGCCCGCTCCAGCGCCGGCACGAGCAGCGCCGCGAGAACGCCGATTACCGCGATGGCGACCAGCAGCTCGACGAGGGTGAATGCACGCTTACTCATGCAGCTCCAAGCGGAAGAAACCGGCGGGGGCGTCCGCGCCCGGCACGCGCAGATGCGGACGGCCGAAGGCGTTGGTGCCGGTCCAATACGGGAGCGAAACGGCCCACGCGGCATTTGTGAGGGTCGCGGACGAACGGAGGAAAACGAGGTCGCTCGCGAATGGCGCCAAGGGTGCGGTCAATTCACGCGTGGCGGGGTCGAAGCCTTCGATCGCCCACGCGACGGGCGCGGGAGCGTCCGGCGCGAGGCCGAACGCGGCGTTCACAAACGCGGGCGCGCCGTTCGCGCAGAGGTTCGTCGTCGCGAAGCCGGGGCGGTCCTCGAAGGGGACGTGGGCGTCGACCCAGTTGCGGAACGCCGTCGCGGGCGCGACGTCCGCGACGGCGTCGACCTCGGTGGCGCCGTCGTCCGGGTCGAGTGTCGTGATGCGCACGAACCGGACGAACTTGCGCCCGAGCGCGTCGCGCGGCAGGTCGAAGCCCGAGATGTCGAAGCCGGTGCCGCCCGCTGAGCCGTCGTAGAGGCGCGCATAGTCGGCGAGAGAGCGGCCCTTGAAGCCGGCGGCGGAAACGGCGGGATCGACCGGTCGCGTGGCGTCGGACGGCGCGCCCCACCATTCGTTCGTGTAGGCGGAGTCGCCGAAGAGCGCGCGGTCGGGGTTCTCCGGATCGTAGCGGTGGCTCATTGTCGGCGCGAAGCCGTCGGCCCAGGGGCCGTCCGCGAAGGCGAACCACTCCTTGCCGTCCGCGCTCACCTCGACGAGCCCGCGCTCGGCGACGACGGCATCGGTCGCGAAGACGACCGTGGCGGGGTCGGAGACGCCGTCGAAGTACGCGTTGCCGCCGATCGTCTGCATCGCGTTGCCGAAAACGATGAAGTCGAGGCCGAACGGGTTGCGCGGATCGTCCACGACGTCGTGGTCGAACTCGAGCGTGACCGAGCCGCGGGCGCCGACGGCGTCCGTCGCGGACTCGAGCGTGACGAGCCGCCCGGGCCCCCAGGCGGGCGAGGCGGGGTTGACCGTGGTCGGCGGGATGTCGAGCCAGCCGGGGACGGTGCGCGCCGGGCCGCCGAGCGCGTTCGCCGGATCGCCGTAGTCGCCGCCCGCGAGGACGTCCGCGTCGACGACGCGCCAGGCATAAGGCGACTCCGCGGCGGCGGGCTCGCCGGCGAGCGGATGCGTGTCCCAGCCCCACTCGGGACGCTGGAACTGCAGGACGTGCCACGAGCCGTCGGCGAGCGGCGTGTAGGAGAGACCGTTTCCGTAACCGAGCGAGGATGCGTCGAAGGAGCCGCCGGTCGGCGCCGTCCACTGCGCCCAGTAGCCGCCGGAAAGCCAGCCGCCCGCGACGAGCGCGGCGGGGTCCGACGCCTGCGCGACGATGTTTCCGCCGTTGTAGTCGAAACGGAATGCCGCCGCCGCGTCGGCGCGGTCGTAGCCGAGGGCGTACAGCGAAAGACCGTATTTGCCGTCCTCGGTGAGCGAATGCAGGCGCGGGTCCTCGCGGACGATCCCGCGCAACGCGTCGGCGGCGGTGGCGTCGCCGTTCCAGCGCCAGCCCCACGCGAGCGGCGCGGCGCCGTCCGCGCTCCAGTCGACCACGACCGCGGCGCTGTTCGTCCCCTCCCCCGCCCAGAAGTGGACGTCGTCGAAGGAGAACGCCGCCGCAAGACATGGCGCAAGTGCCGCGGCAACCGCGGCGGGGAGGTTCTTCATCTGTCGTTCCTTTGCGACCAGCGGGCGGAGGGGCGGGTTCGGGCGGGGTTGCCCGGATGCCCTTCCCCGCGGCACGTCTTCCGGCTCGCCCCCTGGAGGCTCCGGCCAGGCCTTCCCCCTCGCGGGGCGGAGAACCCCGCCCGGGGTGGCGCGACGGCCGTCGCATGCGGAAGCTCACGGTTGCGCAACAGCTCCCGAATCGCACGGGATTCCGTTTGCCTCGGGGCGGAACCGCCTCCGTCGTGGCTTGTGCGTCGGATTCTAGCATACGGCCGCGCGCGGGACAAGCGCCGCCGGAGCGAAGCGGCCA
>JAFPUX010000580.1 GCA_017413145.1 Kiritimatiellia bacterium
CGCCGACCGGCCCGCCGCCGACGGCGGCGCGCCCGCCGCGCCGGCCGCGGGCGACGACACGTTCAGCCTCAAGTAAAACTTCAACACAAACAAGGAAACAACCATGCCCAAGAGCAAAGATTCCAAGTTCCACCGCAAGGAGACCCCCCTGCGCAAGCGCAACCCGAACGGCGACGTGACGGTCATCGACGTCAACGACGTCGAGTTCCTCAAGCGCTACGTCAGCGACCAGGGCAAGATCATGCCCCAGCGCATGACCGGCCTCAAGTCCGGCCAGCAGCGCAAGGTCAAGCGCGGCGTCCGCCGCGCCCGCACCATGGGCCTCATGGTCTAACGGAACATCCCGAAAGGAAAGACAGACATGTCCACCGAACTGCTGCTTCTCGAAGACGTCGACAACCTCGGCAAGGCCGGGGACGTCGTCCGCGTCGCGCCGGGCTACGCCCGCAACTTCCTGGTCCCGAAAGGGGTCGCCGAGCCCGTGACCGAGGCCGCCAAGCGCCGCCTCGCCAAGCTCCAGGCCGAACGCGAGGCCGCCCGCAAGGCGGAGCTCGAGGCGGCCCAGAAGCTCGCCGCGGGCCTCAAGGACGCCAAGGTCACCATCCGCGCCAAGGTCGGCGAGGACGGCGAGAACCTCTACGGCTCCGTCGACGCCGCGCAGATCGCCGAAGGCCTCAAGCTCGTCGGCTTCCCCGAGGTCGAACCCTCGATGGTCAAGCTCGAGGAGAACATCAAGACGATCGGCACGTTCGACGTCGAGATCAAGGTCCATCCGGACGTCGCCCAGGTCGTCAAGGTCTGGGTCGTCGCCGAATAGGCCGCCCGGCATCCGTCCGAACGCAAGGTCCGGGGTCCCGCGCCGCGGGGCCCCGGACCTTCTTTTTTCCGCGGACGCCGCCCTAGGCGAGGAGTTCCGCGGCGCGGCGGCGCGCCCAGGCGTCCGCTTCGAGGATCTCCTCGAGCGACGGCGTGCCGGGGTACGACGGCGTTTCGGCGACGACCCGCGCGACGCTTTCCGGGATGCGCGGGAAGCGGATGCGGCCGTCGAGGAACGCGGCCACGGCGATTTCGTTCGCGGCGTTCATCGTGCAGGTCGCGACGCCGCCGCGCGCGGCCGCCTCGCGGGCGAGCGCGAGGCACGGGAAACGCGCCGGGTCGGGCGCGTGGAAGTGCAGAGCGCCGGCCTTCGCCAGGTCGAGGCGCGGCAGCTCCGCGTTCGGCGCGCGGTCCGGCCACGTCATCGCGTACTGGATCGGCAGGCGCATGTCCGGCATGCCGAGCTGCGCCAGCTGCGCGCCGTCCGCGAACTCCACGAGCGAATGCACGATGCTCTCCGGGTGCACGAGCACGCCGATGCGGTCGGCCGGGACGTCGAAGAGCCAGCGCGCCTCGAGGATCTCGAGGCCCTTGTTCATCATCGTCGCCGAGTCGATCGTCACCTTCGGGCCCATCTTCCAGCGCGGGTGCTTGAGCGCCATGTCGGGCGTGACGTCCGCGAAGTCGATTTCCGGACGGAAGAAGACCGGGCCGCCGGACGCGGTGAGCCAGAGCTTTTCGATGCGCGGCTCGGCCGCTTCGCGCGGGCCGGGGCCGGCGGCGTCGGGGCGGCCGCGCACGCAG
>JAFPUX010000581.1 GCA_017413145.1 Kiritimatiellia bacterium
CGCATGGGACCGCGGTGCACGAGCAACCCCAATCCCTCTTCGCGGACTTCGCGAACTTGGCGTGAGGATTCCTCCGCCGCATGAGCCCGCAGCGCATGAGCAACCCCAATCCCCCTTCGCGGACTTCGCGAACTTGGCGTGAGGATTCTCCGCCGCATGGGACCGCGGCGCACGAGCAACCCCAATCCCCCTTCGCGGACTTCGCGAACTTGGCGTGAGGATTCCTCCGCCGCATGAGCCCGCAGCGCATGAGCAACCCCAATCCCCCCTTTGCGAACTTTGCGAACTTTGCGTGAGGCATATTCCGGCGCATGAGACCACGGTGCACGAGCCGGTTTCATAGGTGGTTCACCACCCTTTCGATGCCGTCGCGGAGGGATGCCATTCCGAAATTGACGACGTAGCCGAGTTTCAAGTCGAGAAGGCGCAGGTAGGTCAGGCACTGTTTCGCGAAGACGGGTTCGCGCCGGGCGACGGACTTGAGCTCCACGACGACCGAGCCGTCGACGAGGAGATCGACGCGGAACATGTTTTCGTACCGGGTGCCGTTGAAGTCGAAACCGCAGCACTTCTCTTCTTCGACCTGGTGCCCGAGCTTGCGCAATTCGCCTGCGAGAATGACCCGATACGCCTTCTCCAGCAAACCGCTCCCGAACTTGGAGTGGATGGCGAAGGAGACGTCCAACACGTCCTTCCCGATTGCCTCGACATCCATCATTTTCCTTCTCCTTCGCGGACTTCGCGAACTTGGCGTGAGGCATCTTCCGCCGCAGGAGACCGCGGCGCCCGAGCACCCCCCAACTCTCCTTCGCGGACTTCGCGAACTTGGCGTGAGGCATCTTCCGTCACAGTAGACCGCGGCGCCCGAGCACCCCCCAATCCACTTTGCGGACTTTGCGAACTTTGCGTGAGGTTATTTCCGCCGCAGGAGACGGAGCGGTCGGCGCTTCGCGCGCCTTTCCAGTGGTTGACGCGCTGGACGAGGCGGCGGACGGGGGCTGAGGGGATTTCGAGCCAGTTGCGCGGGCGCGGCAGGAGGTAGGCCCAGTCGCGCAGCGTTTCGCGCGCGGCTGAGGCGAGTTCGCGCGGGAGCGACGGCGCGTCGCCGAAGATCCGCCGGTCGGCCGCCCCTTCGCCGCGGAAGCGCTTCGCGAGCTCGCGAAGCGTGTAATTGTGCGAGTGCTCGACGAGCGCATTCGGCCGGTAGAGGATCCGCACGGGGCGCTCCGCACGGCGCGAGTTGCGCCACGCCCACTCGACGTCCTCGGAATACTGGATCGTTTCGTCGAACGGCGTTTCGAGGAGCAGCGCGCGGCGGGTCGCGGAGCTCGCGAGCGAGAAGAAGAAGCGCCACGAGGCCTGCACGCGGCCGTCGCCGAACGCACGCTCGGAGTCCTTGCGGACGAGCGCCGTCGCGTCGGGGCGCGGCAGCTGGTTCGCGAAGCAGAACCGGGGCTCGTCCGGGTTTTCGCGCAGCGGCGCGACGAGCTGCGCGAGCCAGTCGTCCGCGCGCGGGATCGCGTCGGAGTTGTTGAACACGACGATTTCGCCGCGGGCGTCACGGACGAGCGCGTTCAGCGTGCGGCCGGGCCGGTAGGGGCCCTCCGGACGCTCGAAGAAGCGCACCGGGAAGCGCGCGGCGATCTCGCGGGTGCGGTCGGTCGAGGCGTCGTCGCACACGACGACCTCGAACGGGAAGTCCGTCTTCTGCGCGAAGACGCCCTCGAGCGTGCGGCCGACCAGCGCCTCGTCGTTCCGCGCGCGGACGAGGACGCTCACGAGCGGTCGTTGTTCGCCGTTCCGTTCCATGTCCGGGGTGCTACGCCTTCTCGAAGGAGGAGGGATTGGGGAAGGCGGCGTCGAGGGCGCGGACGAAGGCGGTGCCGGTACGCTCCGGGTCGTCGTTGCCGTCCGTGTCGTTCACGCAGATCTGCGGCGCGGCGCGGCGCGCGATGGCATCTTCGATCGCGGGGAGGTTCGCGGTCGTGAGGTCGAGGAGCAGCCCGCGGCCGCGGCCGTGAACGGGGGAGAAGCGCCCCGTCGCGAGGTTCCACGCGATGGAGGCCCACTGGTTCACCTGGTCGTCGGCGCGGAAGCGGCGGGAGCAGGTGGCCTCCAGGACGTCCGGCCGCCGTTCCCACATTTCGGCGAGCGTGGACTTGAGGTGCGGCGTCGGGAGGTGGCCGCAGGGTTTCACGGGGATCGTGCCGTTGGCGAGGAGGCAGAGCAGGTTTTTCGCGGCGCGGGCGGGGCCGAGGCGCAGCGGGGCGATCCACTTGCCGGCGCGGCGGCGGAGGAGGCGGGCGACGTCGAGCGAGCCGTGGACCAGCGCGTAGTCGTTGAAGACCGTCCGGTTCGAGTTGTTGTAGCCGACGCGGCGCGGGTAGCCGAGGTCGGCGGGGAGGCGCGGGAGGCCGCGGCGGAAGAAGAAGTCCGGGCCGACGGGCCGCAGGAGGAACATGTCGTCGTTGAAGAGGACGAACCGTTCGGCTAGGTCCGCGATGCGGTGCAGGTTCAGCTCGATCGGCCGCGCGTTGAAGGTGGGGAGCCACGCGGCGGGGATGAAGTCGCGGTGGTCGACGAGGCGCAGCTTCGGGCAGGAGCGGTCGAGCCAGTCCGGGGCCTGCCCGGCGGTCACGAGGAAGACGCGGCGCACCCACGGGGCGCACGCCTCGACCGCGCGGAACCAGTGGCGCAGCGTGCCGAAGTCGCGGTAGCGGCACTCGGCGTTCGCTCCGCCGCCTCCCTTCGCCTCGGCGCCGGCCTCGTGGAGGAAGCGCCGGCGGCTTTCGCGCCAGGCCGGGTCGGCGCCGTCGACCCACGTCAGGACGAAATCGACGGCCCCGCCGTCGCCCGGCGGAACGGTTTTGTTTGCCTTCGGATCGTCCATCGTCGCGTCGTCCCTTTTCGTCGGCATAGTCTACCTGACCCAAGACCGCGGAGCAAGCGGAGTTTTCACGTCCCGGATTTGCGCGCGAGGACGGCGGTCAGGTCGCGGCGGAAGAGCAGGAGGACGGGCGCGGTGGCGACGGCGCCCGCGGCCGCGGCTTTCGCGAAGAGGCCCGGGAAGCCGCCGAGCGGGACGGCGGAGGCCGCCGCCCACGCCGCCGCCGCGAGGGCGCACGCGAGGAGCGCGAAGGCCGCCTGCTGCCGCCGGTAGCGGCGCGCTTCCGCGCGGCCGAAGAATTCCGTGAAGACGACGTGCCGCTCCCACGGGACCTGGATCGCGACGTAGGAGACGATCGTCGAGAGGATCACGCCGTCGAGTTTGTATTCCTCCGGCAGCAGCAGCACCATCGAGACGTTCATCGCCAGGTTCGCCGCGCCCGCGACGAGCGGCTTCCAGCGGTCGTGCCGCCACAGCCCCGCCGCGTCCTTGAACGCGAGCAGCGTCTGCCGCGACTGGTTGACGTGGAAGTAGACGACCATCAGCAGCGGCGTCAGGAAGTGCCGCGCGAGCGCCGGGTCGCCCTTGGTCCAGAGCGCGATGAACGGCTGGTAGAGCGCGAGCATCATAGCCGAGCACCAGACGATCGAGACGAGCGCGAGCTTGTCCGCCTTGAGGAGCGTCCGGAAGACGCCCTCCTTCGTGTCGACGTGGATCCGGTTGCCGAACCCGCCGCGCACGGCGTTGTAGAACATCGCGACGAAGCCCGCGACGGACACGACGACGTACCAGTAGTTGCCGTAGGCGGCGACGGCGACGAGGCCGAGGAAGGCCGAAATGACGAGATTGTCGGTCGAATAGGAGATCACGCCGCCGATCTTGTGCATGAAGACGTGCTTCACGTCGGAGAGGACCTTGCGGCGGCGCTCCGCGTCGAGCTTCCCGCGCGGCAGGATGCGCGGGAAGAGCGCCTTGGCGCGCAGCATGATCGCGAGGTTCGTCGCGCCCGTGAAGAAGACCGTGACGGCGACGTAGCAGTAGTAGTTGCGCGTGAGCAGCAGCACGAGGAACACGACGAGGTACTGCGCCAGCGCCATCGCGGTGCGGACGTGCATCGCGGCGTCGTTGCGCTGGTGCGCCTCCAGCACCGGGCCGCGGTAGGCGAAGACGAAGTAGCTCAGCGCGGTGTTGCAGAGGTGGATGAGGTACAGCAGGTGCAGGCTGATCCCGGGCGGGACCTCGCCGTGGACGAGCCGCGGCAGGAACGGCAGCAGGCACAGCCCCGCGGCGAAGACGATCGCGCCGACGCGCCGGTAGACCGTACGGTAGAAGCCCAGGTAGGCGCAGACGAGGTCCTCGTCGTCCTCCGCGATGGGCTTGTACATCGAGGTCACGATCGCCGAGCTGAACCCGAGCTCCGCGAGCGAGAGAACGCCGAGGATCGAGACGAAGAGCCCGTTGAGGCCGAGGTATTCGGGGCCGAGCAGCCAGAGGAACAGCGTGCGGTTGACGAACGGGAACACCGTCTTCACGGCGTTGTTCACGCCGGAGGCCAGCACGTTGCGCTTCGCGTTGCGGGCGAAATCGAACTTCACGCGCCGAGGCTCCGCAGCAGCAGGTCGAGGCGGAAGGCGAGGCGCCACCGCAGCCAGTAGAGGCGCCGGACGAACGCGAACCGCCACGCGCGGTTCTGCGGGCGCGGGATGGTCGAGTCCTCCTCGCGCGTCCGGGCGCAGGGCTCGGACGCGACGAGCACGCGCACGCCGCGCCGCGCGAACGTGGACCACGCGTCGCACGGCGTCGCCATCGGCGAGAGCAGCGCGCCGAGGCGCCG
>JAFPUX010000010.1 GCA_017413145.1 Kiritimatiellia bacterium
GTACGAGGGGCTGGAGAAGCTCTACGCCAAGCACCACGCCGCCGGGCTCGAGATCCTCGACTTCCCCTGCGACCAGTTCGGGCACCAGGCGCCGGGCACCGACGACGAGATCCACGCCTTCTGCGCGCTCAAGTACAACACGTCCTTCGACCAGCTCGCCAAGATCGAGGTGAACGGCCCCGGCGCCGACCCCATCTACGTCTTTCTCAAGGCCGCCCGCCCGAAGGACGACGCGACGGACGAAGCCATCGCCGGCCTGCGCGACCTGCTGAAGAAGCACAATCTCACCGGCGCCGAAGCCCCTGGCGACATCGAGTGGAACTTTACCAAGTTCCTTGTCGACAAGGAGGGCAATGTCGTGAAGCGATTCCATCCGACCACCACGCCGGAAGAAATCGATGATGAAATCGGAAAACTGCTGCAACAATGACACCCGAAGAGCGCGGCGAGAAGGCCGCATCCCTCAAGAAATCCGGAACCGCCAACTGCTGCCAGTCGGTCCTGCTCTCCTACGCCGACCTCCTCCCAATGGACGAGAAAGCGCTGCGCCGCCTCGGTGCCGGCTTCGCCGTCGGCATGGGAACGATGGAGGCGACCTGCGGCGCCCTTGTCGCCGCCGGCATCGTGGCCGGCCACCGCACCGCCACCAGGCAGGAGGCCGTGCGCTTCGCGCGCGACATCCACGACCGCTTCCGCGCCAAGTGCGGAGCCACCATCTGCAAGGATCTCAAGGGCCGCGACACGGGGCGAGTCCTCTGCGAGTGCCCCGAGTGCTGCCGCAACGCCGTCCTCGCGACCGAAGAGGCGTTCGACGCCGCCAGGGCGTAATTACATGACCGTCACCGTCCTCGTCGAAAACGAAGCACGGCCGGGGCTCGCGGCCGAACACGGCCTTTCGTTGCTCGTCGACACGGGAGCCGGCCGCCTTCTGTTCGACACGGGCGCCGGCTCCGCGCTCGCGCGGAACGCCGCCGCGCTCGGCATCGGGCCGTTGCCGGAGACTGTCGTCCTTTCCCACGGGCACAACGACCACACGGGCGGGCTTCCGTCCCTCGCCGGCGGCACGCTCTACGCCGCGCCCGGCGTCCGCCGGATGCGGTTCAGCCTCCATCCGGGCCGCCCGCCGCATGACCTTTCGATGCCGGCGACCGGCCTGCCGCTCGTCGAGGTCCGCGACTTCCTCGAGGTCGCGCCCGGGGCGTTCGCGACCGGGCCGATCCCGCGCCGCTCGGGCGAGGACGCCGGCGGGCCGTTCTTCTTCGACCGGGAGGGACGCGAGCCGGACGGCATCGACGACGAGCAGGCGCTGCTGCTGCGCGGCGGCGTCCTCGTGCAGGGCTGCTGCCACGCCGGGATCGTCAACACGCTCGAGCGGTGCCGCGAGCGGCGGCCGGACATCCCCGTCCGATCAATCATCGGCGGGCTCCACCTGCTGCGGGCGGGCCGGGACCGGCTGGAGCGCACTGCGGACTACCTGCGACGCAGCGGAGTCCGGGAACTGCACCTCATGCACTGCACCGGCGCGGCCGCCGTCGACTAC
>JAFPUX010000582.1 GCA_017413145.1 Kiritimatiellia bacterium
ATGAACGCCCCCGCCGCCGCCGAGCCCTACCGCCAGACCGTCTCCGACATCCGCCCGAACCTGAAGTTCGCCGGGCGGCTTCTCGTCCGCTCCGCCCAGGTCCAGACCGCCAAGAACGGCAAGCCGTTCCTCGTCCTCTCGCTCGTGGACGCCACCGGCGGCGTCCAGGCCAAGATCTGGGACTGGACCGGCGACCCGCCCGCCGCCGGGACGATCCTCCAGGTCGAGGGCCGCGGCGACGAGTACAACGGCCACCTCCAGCTCCGCGTCGAGCGCCAGAAGGCCGTCGAGGGCGACCCGGCCGAATTCGTCCCCGCCGCGCCCGAGACGCCCGATTCGATGTACGCGGAGATTTCCGCGACCGTGGACGAGCTCCGCGACGATTCGCTGCGCAAGATCGTCCGCCAGCTGCTCGACTGGGCGCTCGCGGCCAACCTCATGTCCGCGCCGGCCGCCAAGACCATGCACCACGCCACGCGCGGCGGCCTGCTCCACCACACGGTCACGATGCTGCGCGCCGCGAAGGCGCTCGCGGCGGTCTACCGCTTCCTCGACAAGGACCTGCTCTACGCCGGCGTGGTCGCGCACGACCTCGCGAAGCTCGACGAAATGCAGGCCGACTCGCTCGGCCTCGTTTCCGACTACACGCGCGACGGCCGCCTCGTCGGGCACGTCGTCCGCGGCGTCGTCAACGTCGAAAAGGCCGCGGCCTGCACCGGCGCCGACCGCGAACGCGCCACGCTGCTGCAGCACCTCGTCCTCTCGCACCACGGCGAAGCGGACTTCGGCAGCCCCGTCCCGCCCAAGTGCCCCGAGGCGCTCGTCCTGAGCGCGATCGACCGCATGGACGCCAAGCTCTACCAGATGCGCGACGCCCTGCGCGCCACCGAACCCGGCACCTTCTCCGCGCCCGTCTGGGCCCTCGACCGCGTCGAGATCTACAAGCCCGAAAACCCCCGCGGGGCGTGATGCCGCGCGGATCCGGAACCGCCGACCTTCAAGACCTTCAAGACCCCAACGCCCATGAACAAACTGAAGCTTCTCGCGATTTTCCTCGTCTTCCGCTCCCTCTGGAAGCGCATCCGCAGGGCCGTGCATCTCGCCGTCGCGGCCGCGCCGTTCCTGCTCGCGGCGGCGGGCTGCGCCTCCGTCGACTCGGAAGGGCGCCTCCGCCACAAGCAGTTCGAGGTGAAGGGGTCCGGCCTGGACTGGCTCGAGATCGTCTACGAACCGGCTCCCGGCGACCCCCGCTTCCCCTACCCCGTCCGCCTCTCGTTCGTCGGCTCCGGCTCGCTCGAAATGAAGAGCGGTCCCAGCCCGCTGGTCGAGGACTCCATGTCGCAGGACGTCCGCAACCCGCACTGGAACGACTACGTCCGGGAAACCGTCACGTTCACGCCGGACGAGATGAAGGAGGCCTTCCAGACGCTCGTGGACGAGGGTCTCGTCGCGACGCCGTCCCCGCCGTCCCCGGACGAACTCTCGACCCCGCACGTCCAGTACGCCGGCACGATCAACACCGAGAAGTTCCGCTACCGCACCGACAACGCGCGTCTCGTCGCGCTCGTCGAAGCCGCCATGGAAGCGAACTTCGGCCCGAAGCTCCGCGCGACCTCCGTCTTCGGGAGGCGCCGTTGAAACCCGCGGACGTCCCGGCCGTCCACCGCGCCGCGCTCGCGGAGTTCGAGTCGCACCCCGCGCCCGTCGTCGACCTCATGGGCGCTCAGGGCGCGGGCGCGTTCCGCATCCTGCTGGCCACGATCCTCTCCGCGCGCACCAAGGACGCCTGCACCGCGAAGGTCTGCCGCGAGAAGCTCTTCCCCGCGGTGAAAAGCTGGGACGACGTCCGCCGCCTGTCCGTCGACGAGCTCGCCGCGCTCGTGCACCCCGTCGGCTTCTTCCGCCAGAAGGCCGCCGCGATCAAGAAGATCCCGGACGTCCTCGACGCGAAGTTCGGCGGCCGCATCCCGGAGACGGTCGAGGAGCTCTGCGAGCTGCCGGGCGTCGGCCGCAAGACCGCGAACCTCGTCGTCGCCGTCGCGTTCAAGAAACCCGCCGTCTGCGTGGACGTCCACGTCCACCGCATCATGAACCGCATGGGCCTGGTGAAGACCGCGACGCCGCTCGACACCGAGATGGCGCTGCGCCGCGTCCTGCCCGAGAAGTACTGGCGTACGTGGAACGCCTGCTTCGTCTCGCACGGCCAGCGCGTCTGCCTCCCGCGCAACCCGCGCTGCGGGGAGTGCGCCCTGCGCCGCTGGTGCGACACGGGCGCGGCGCGCTAGAGGACCTTGTCCAGGCGCTCCATCGCGCGCTCGACGTTCTCGCGCGAGTTGAAGGCCGTGATGCGGACGTGGCCCGCGCCGGCTTTTCCGAATCCGCTGCCGGGCGTCGTGACGACGTTCGCCTCGTGGAGCAGCTTGTCGAAAAAGGCCCACGACTCCATGCCGCAGTCGAACCACACGTAGGGCGAGTTGCGCCCGCCGGTGCAGCGGTAGCCCTTCGCCTCGAGGTGTTCGATCACGATCTTCGCGTTCGCGAGGTAGCCGTCGATCAGCTCGCGGCACTGCGCGCGCCCTTCGGGCGAGCACGCGGCCTCGGCCGCGCGCTGCACCGGATACGAGACGCCGTTGAACTTCGTGCTGTGGCGCCGCTTCCACAGCGGCTGCAGCGGAACGGCCGCGCCCGCGGCGTCGAACGCGCGGCACTCGGCCGGCACCACGCAGTAGCCGCAGCGCGTGCCGGTGAAGCCCGCGGTCTTCGAGAACGAGCGGAACTCGACCGCGACCTCCTTCGCGCCGGGGATTTCGTAGATCGAGTGTGGGATCGCCGGGTCGCGGATGAACGCCTCGTAGGCGGCGTCGAAGAGGATCAGCGCGCCGTTCGCGCGGGCCCAGTCCACCCACGCGGCGAGCTGCTCGCGCGACGCGACGGCGCCCGTCGGGTTGTTCGGGAAGCAGAGGTAGACGAGGTCGACCGGCTCGGACGGCAGCGCGGGCACGTAGCCGTTCGCCTCGTTGCCCTCCAGGTAGACGAGCCCCGCGTAGCGGCCGTCCGCGGCCGGGCCGGTGCGCCCGGCCATGACGTTCGAATCGACGTAGACCGGATACACAGGATCGGGCACCGCGATGCGCGCGGCGCCGTCGAAGATCTCCTGGAAGTTGCCGGTGTCGCACTTCGCGCCGTCGGAGACGAAGATCTCGTCCGGCGAGATGTCGCAGCCGCGCGCGCGGAAATCGCCCTCGGCGATCGCCTCGCGCAGGAACGGGTAGCCGTAGTCGGGCCCGTAGCCGCGGAACGTGGCGTCCGAGCCCATCTCGCGCGACGCCTTTTCGAGCGCCGCCACGCACGCCGCGGGCAACGCGCGCGTGACGTCGCCGATGCCGAGGCGGATGAGGTCCGCCTTCGGATTCTCGGCCTGGTAGGCCTTCACGCGCTGCGCGACCTCGGCGAAGAGGTAGTTGGCCTGGATCTTGGCGTAATGGGGATTGACTCGGATCATGGCGCGGGCGGTTCCGTGGCGGGGTTGTCCTCGAATTCGTAGAGCTGCTTGAAAACCTTGCCGTCGCGCTCGATTTCGAGCACGAACATCGTGCCCTGTCCGGTCGCGAAGGAGGCGATCATGTCCTCGGCGCGGCGGCGGTTGGTCATGAGCATGGAGTTGACGCTCTTGACGACGTCGCCCTCCTGCAGGCCGGCGGCGAGGAACAGTTCCGGTTCGGCCTGGACCTGGAGGCGGTATCCGTCGATGCGGCGTTCGCCGTCGAGGTCCTCGACGTAGACCGGCTCCATCGAATCGAACACGCCGAGCGCGCGACCGAGCGTCGGCTCGGACATCAGCTCGTTGTAGTAGTCCAGGACCTTGCCGCGGTCGTAGGTCCAGCGGCCGGGGAACGTCTCGCGGCCGCCGAAGCGGGCGGCGGCCTCTTCGCGCGTCTTCGGCGCGAGCGCGGCGGCGGCGGACGCCGCGG
>JAFPUX010000583.1 GCA_017413145.1 Kiritimatiellia bacterium
CGCTCGGGAAGAGCGTCCGCCAGATCGGCAACTTCGGCAATTCGGAATCGGCGTTCACGGACAACCGGGCCCTCGAATTCGTGGACATGTCGGCGACGACGAACCTGACCGACATCGGGCAGCTCAACTTCTCCTCGTGCCTGGCCCTCCGCGAGCTGACGATTCCCGACACCGTGACGAACATCGGCAAGCAGGCGTTCGTCAACTGCACCTCGCTCACGAACCTCGTCCTTCCGGCTGGCCTGCAGAAGATCGGTTCGCAGGCGTTCAAGAACGTCGCCAAGAACACGGGCCTCCTCTGCGACATCTGGTGGCGCGGCACGCCCGACACCCCGCCTGCGGGGATCGGCACGAGCGACAGCGTGATGGGCTACGACGAAGGCTCGAGCTTCCGCATCACGCACCACTTCTGGATCGAGGACGAGGGCTACTGGACCGCATGGGCGTCGGACAACGCGGCGTACATCGAACTCCCCCCCACGGAAAAGCGGAAAGTGAAGGGGACCTGGAAGGACCACAACAGCAAAACGCAATACATTCTGTGGTGGTACCCGAGGGACTTCACGCTCATGGTTCTCCGCTGAACGAAGCCGGCCTCGCGGCCGCGCGCGCCGCGGTCTTGACCGATCCCCGCGCGCGGGCATATGATTTCTGCCATGAAACGGTTCCTCCCGCTCCTTCTCGCCCCCGTCGCGTCGCTCGCCGCGGCGGATTCGCTCGTGTCCTACACCGGCACGTTCACCGAAACGGACCATCCGACGATCGCCGGCGCGCATGTCGTGACGCTGACGACCGACGGAACGCTCTCGGTCCCCGCCGACGTGTGGCTCCTGCGCGTGCTCGTCGTGGGCGGTGGCGGCGGCGGCGGAGTCGGCGGCGGCGGCGGCGGGCAGGTCATCGACTGGACGCCGGAGGAGCCCGCCTTCCTCAAGTCCGACGACCGCTACACGGCCGTCGTCGGCTACGGCGGCTTCCGCAGCTACAATACCGGTTCCTGGGAGTGCCGGGGCCACAACGGCTACCCCTCCTCGTTTTCGTGCTCGGCGTTCTCGCTCGTCGCCCTCGGCGGCGGCGGCGGCCTGGCGTTCAACAACGGCAACGGGCGCTGGGATCCCGAGGAGCCGGCGGACTACGGCAACGGCGGCGGCGGCGCCGGCGGAGGGGATCTGCTACCTGCCGTGCATCGGCGTCCGCGCGGCCGCGCAGACGATCGTCGGGCAGGCGGTCGGCGCCGCGCGCGCGGTCGCGGCGCGGAGCTTCGCCTTCCTCGCCACCGCGTGCGGGATGGTCGCGATGGCCTTCGGCGGCGTCCTGCTCTGGTTCGCCGCGCCGTTACTGATCGGCCTCTTCACCCGCGAGCCGGACGTCGTCGCGGAAGGCGCCGCCGCGCTGCGCGCCGTGGCCTTCGCGGAACCGTTCTTCGCGGCGGCGATCGCGGGCGGCGGGGCGCTGCGCGGCGCGGGCGACACGCTCGTGCCCGGCGCGTTCAACTCCCTGAGCATGTGGTGCGTGCGGCTGCCGCTCGCGGCGTTCCTGGCGGACCGCCACGGCCTGCGCGGCGTCTGGGAGGCGATCGCCATCGAGCTCGTCGTCCGCGGATGCTTCGCGCTGGCGCGGCTCCGGTCGTCCGGCTGGAGCGGCGGAGCGCGCCGGGGTTGACCGCCTCCCGCGCTCGGATGTATGATTCGCGCCATGAAACGGCTTCCCCTCCTTCTCGCACCGAGCGCCGCGGGCCCCGCCTCCGCCGAGACCTTCGGCAACGGGACTGCGACGGTCGGAAACGACATCGTCAAATAGCCCCTCGCGCGCGCGAAAGAAGATGAAGGCGAAGGCGGACGACGAAGGACGCGCGCGGACGGGCGCGGCGGCGTTGCCGTTCGTGGTGGACCGGCGCAAGCCGGGCCGCCTCGTCGACCAGCTCGCCGACGGCCTGCGCCAGGCGATCCGATCCAATTTCTGGAAGCCCGGCGAGGCGCTGCCGACGCTCGACCGGCTCGCCGCGGCCGCGGGCACGTCGCTGCGCATCCCGCGCGAGGCCGTCGCCCGCCTCAAGGCCGAGGGGCTCGTCGACCCGCGCCCGGGGCTCGGCTGCATGGTGACCGGCCCGCGCCGCGCGCGCTGGCGCGGCCACGTGCTCTTCGTCCTCCACGATGCCGAGGGCTCCTACTACGCCGACGTCTTCGCGGGCGTCCTGCAGGAGCGGTTCGTCCGGGCCGGCTACCTCTTCACGCGCGTCTCGGCGTCCGCCCGCGCCGGCGCGGACCGCGGCGCGCTCGACGCGGCGCTCTCGCAGAACGTCACGCTCGCGGTCCTCTTCTGCGGCGGTTCGTTCCGCACGGCGCGCCTGCTCGACGCGCGCGGCGTGCCGTTCGTCGAGATCGGCCGTGCGCCGTCCGGGCTCCCCGTCGCGAAGGGGTTCGTCCGCTTCGACCGCGAGGCCGCGCTCGCGGACTTC
>JAFPUX010000584.1 GCA_017413145.1 Kiritimatiellia bacterium
CGAGCTCGACGACCGGCGCGGGAGCGAGCGGTCCGGTGGTCCGGTGGTCTGGTGGTCTAGTGGTCTGGTGGTCGGCGAGGACGGAGCGGAGGTGCGCGACGGCGGACCAGTCGATGGAGGCGATTTGGTCGAGCAGGCGCGCGCGGGCGGCTTCGTCGAGCCGGTCCCAGAACGCGAGGACGTGCGGCTGGCCGGCGTCGGCAAGGATCTGCTGGGCTTCGGAAAGGTTCATGCCACGGATTCTAGCAGGTTCGGCCGGCCGTTTCAACGAGCGGCGGGCGTCGTCTCGGTCCAGTCTGCCTCATCCGCCGCCGGCATTTCCGCCGCACGCCCCAGGGGCGTCACGCGCCCCGCGGCTGCGGTCCGTTGCGGAGAGACGGTCGTCGATCGCCGCGCGGAGCGTCTCCGGGGCGCAGCCCGGCGCGCCGTCCGCGACGAAGACGAGGATCTGGATTGACCAATTCATGACAGGGGGACTTTGGGGACGAGGGGGACGAAAGGGACAAAACAATCACTCCGCGAACTCCGCGGACTCCGCGTGAGATGAAAACTCCGCGCCCTCCGCGAACTCGGCGTGAGATTCCGCAACTTCGCGTGCGAGCGCGCGAAGGCCGGGGCAGAGACGGAAGGATTCGGGGTTGCGCCAGCGGAAGGGGAACTCGCGGCACTGGGCGGGCTTGGCGGCGTGGACGCGGCAGAGGCCGTCGTCGCCGAGCATTTCGCAGGAGCCGTCCGCGTGGTCGCGCAGGACGAGCGAGCGGCGGTCGGGCGCGAGAAGCGCGTGCTCGTCGAGGAACGTCCGTTCGTCCATCCCCAGCGCGGCGGCGAGCGCCGCGCTCTCGCCTTCGCGCAGCCGCACGAGCCCGCCGGGAATCCGGCAGCACGCCCCGCACCGGCGGCAGCGGAAGGAGGAGAGATCTGGCGTCATTTTGGATCAACACAGAGCCACACCGAGCGGCCGGAGCGACCGATCAGGCCGCTTCGCGACGTTCTCGGCGTTCGAGCCGTTTCGCGATCAAGGTTCTTTGGGCGGGGCTGCCGCCCCGCACCCCGCGGCGCATGCGACCGCGTCGCACGGGCAACCCAAAACACATTCACGCCATTCACGTCATGCACGGATTTCCCGGCTGCGCATGCGACCGCGTCGCACGGGCAACCCCAAACAACCGAATCGCGGATCGGCGAATGCGCCGATGAAGCCGCGAAGCGATGCGTTCGGCCGCTCCGGCCGCTCCGTGTGGCTCCGTGTTTCACCGCGCGGGAAAGGGCTCGCTATTCGAGATCGAGGATTTTCGCCTTCAGCTCGAACGGGCCGACGGGAAGGCCGTCGGCGGAAACAAGGTTGCAATCCGGGTAGTCGTCCCAGGCGTAGCGGACGCAAACATTCGTGTGGACGCCGTCTTGACCCTCCACGAACACGGTGTCGGGGAACATCTTTTCGTTGACGAACGACTTCTCCGCCCATTTCCAGTCGCCGCCGTCGACGGAAACCTCAAAGCCGCGGAGGCCGAAATCCTCCCGCAGTTTCGCCGGCTTGCGGGATACGGGGTCGACGAATTGGATCGTCACGTGCCCCGACGCCCAATCGTAGCTCGCCTGCGACGGCACGGGGCTCAACGACCGGCCTTCGCGACCGTAGGTCTGCGCAAGCGCAAGAGCCGCGAGGCGTTCGCCGACGGTCTTCTTGTCCTTGGGGTGGATGTCGCCGTGGGCGCCGACGTCGATCGCGACGGCGGTGCCGCAGTGCGGGACGGTTTCGCCGAGCTGCATCTGCGTCCAGCGCATCCGCGCCCACGCGGAGTCCAGCGGCTCGGCGTGCGTCTCCTTGAACGCCGCGAGCTGCACGAGGTAGACCGGGAAGCCCGCGCCGTCGTGCACGAAGCCCTCGCGCCACGCGCCGACCATCGCCGGGAACTGCTTCGCGTAGAGGTCCGCGTTCCCGACGTCCGAGCAGCCCTGGTACCAGATCGCCCCCTTCGCCGCCATCCCGAAGAGCGGCGCCACCATCCCGTTGTGGCACGCGGCGATGTCCCACGACGACGGCGACGACGGATCCACCGGCCGCGGCTCCGCCGGGAACGCCTTGAACTTCCATTCGCCGGCGAGAGGAATGTCCAGTTCTTTCCGCACCATGGCACGGGCGTTGTGTCCGTCGATCACCATGTTGCGGCAATGCCGCCACGAACCATGGATGGCAAGCGCCGAGGCGTCTTTCGTCCACAACCCCGAATGGCCACCCCAATCAAGGACTTTCACGGCAACGACATTCGTGCCAACGTGGAGAGTTCCCGCCGGAATGACATATTGCCGAGAGGCGTCCCATGCATTGGTCGTTCCGACGAGAACGCCATTGACATAGGTCCAATCCTGGTCGTCGACGGGGCCGAGCGAAAGCGAGACCTCGCCGACCGCCCCCTTGTCTTTCTCGATCACGAACGTCTTGCGATACCACACCCAGCCGTCGAAGTCGGGCGAGGTATGCTTCTCGGTGATTTCGGGGAGCTTGGCGGTCTGCCAGTCCGAATCGTCGAAGTCCGGCGCGGCGGGGGCATCGCCGGGGTCGATTGCGGGCAGTTTGTCCATCCACGCGGCGAGGTCGATCTGGAACTGCTCGGCGCCGCCGTTCTCCCAGGCCTCCGCGATGGCGCGGCGGTCGGCGGCCTGCTTGCCGAAGTCGCCGCCGAGGGCTTCGGCGGCCTCGTAGGGGATCCAGGTCTTGATGGGCGAGCCGGACCAGGACGCCTCGACGAGGCCGATCGGGACGTCGGGCATCGCCTCCTGGAGCGCCTGGCCGAAGAAGTAGCCGACGGCGGAGAAGGACTTGGCGTGCGCGGGATCGCAGGTCGTCCAGCCGTAGTCGTCCGGCAGGTCGCGCTGCGGCGAAAGGGCGGTGCGGTTGCGGTCGTCGAAGAGGCGGATCCTCGCGTGCACGTTCGTCTCGATGTCCTCCTTCCCGCGCGTGAGCCCCCAGCCGTAGTTCATGTCCATGTTCGACTGGCCGGAGCAGAGCCAGACGTCGCCAATAAGGATGTCCTCGGCGACCGCGCCCGCGCTATCCGGCGCGGACGCGTCGCCGAGGGCGATGGTGGCGCCGGCCTCGCCGGCCGGCGCGTAATCGACGCGAAGCGTGAACGGACCGCCGGCGGGACGGGCGGGAAGTTCGGCGCGCCAGCGGCCGTCGGCGTCGACCACGGACGAAACGGGCGAAGCGGCCGTTTCCATCGCCTCGTGGTCCGGCTCGTCGAGCCGGACCACGAGAGCCATTCCCGGCTCCGCGGTGCCCCAGATGGGTAGCGGAACGTCGCGCTGGAGGACGGCGTGGTCGCGGAACATCGGCGCGAGCGTGACCGGCGCGGCGGCGTCGGTTCGGCCGGGGCAGAGTCCGGCCGTCAGGAGGGCAAGGAGGAGTGTGATGCGTTTCATGGGAGGGTTCTGGATCGGAGACGTCAAATCTCCGCAGGATTTGCGGAGATTCCGGCTCTCAATCTCCGCAAAGGCGCCGGGACGCGCGCGGTCAGGCCCAGTCGAAGGCCGCGGAGACGGGGTAGTGGTCGGACGGGAAGCGGCCGTTGGGACGCAGGGTGCGGTCGATCTCGGACGCGACGGGGCGGACGCCGCCCGCGTAGAGGACGTAGTCGATGCGGTTGTCGTTCGTCCAGCCCTGCCAGGCGTGGAACGTGCGGGCGTCCGGCGCGTCGGGGTGGACCTCGCGCCACGCGTCGCGCATCGGGAGCGGCGCGGCGGGGAAGGCGGCGAAGCCGGGGAGCGGCGCGCCGACGAGGTGCTTGATCGGCCACGAGCGCTCGTAGGCGTTGAAGTCGCCCGTGAGGAAGACCGGCTCGCCGGGTTTCGCGCGCTCCGCCAGGAGGCGGTCGGCGACCGCTGCCTGCATCAGCATCGTGTGCTCGTAGATGTGGTCGAAGTGCGTGTTCGCGAAGAGGACTGTGCGGCCGGTGGGCGCGCCGCCGGCGAGCTCGCGGAAGCGGGCCCACGTCATCGCGCGCGTGCAACACGAGTCCCACGACCGCGAGTCGGGGACGTCCGGCGTCTCGGAGAGCCAGAGCGTGCCCTGCGCGTCCGGGTCGGGCTCCCAGCGGTCGCGGCGGAAGAAGACGGGCGCGCCCTCGCCGACGTCGGGCTTCGCCTCGCGCGAGCGGCCGATCATGCCGTAGGCGGGGGCGAGGCCGCGCGCGAGGTCGCCGGCCTGGTCGCAGTCGGGGTCCTCGGGGCGCCACTGCACCTCCTGCGCGCCGATGAAGTCGGCGCCGCTCGCGGCCATGAGGGCGATGCAGTCGCCGCGCCGCTCCTTCCAGGCGTCGGGCGTGCCGCGTTCGCACGTTCCCGTGCGGAGGTTGAAGGTGAGGATGCGGAGGTCGGCGGGGGTCGTGTCTTGCATGGGAAGAAACTCTACCCCTTTTCCGCTTCCGCCGCAAGCGCATTCGCGCGCGCGTCAGGCGATCCCGCGCTCTTCCTTGATCGCGTCGTAGGCGGCCGCGACGGCCTGGAACTTCTCCGTCGCGCTCTTCTTCACCTCTTCGCCGAGCGTCGCGACGCGGTCCGGATGGTACTTCATCGCCATCTTCCGGTAGGCCTTCTTGATTTCCCCGTCCGTCGCCGAGCGGTCGACCTCGAGCACCTTGTAGGCCCAGTCCGGGTCGGACGACGCGTGCGGCGAGCCGGCGCGCGACCGCCGCGACGAACCGCCCTCCCCCGCCCCGCCGCCGGCGCCGCCGGCCTCCGCGCGTTCGCGGAAGGACCGCGCCGCCGCCGCGCAGATGGACACGTAGTCCGCGGCCGACACGCCGAGCATGCGCGCGATGCGGAACGTGAGGTTGCGCTCCGAGCCGGCGAATTCGCCGTCCGCCACCGAAATCCGAACGAGCAGGCTCACGAGCTCGAGCCGCCCCGCGTGCGGCATGTTCCAGCGGATCTGCTCGCACACCGGGCCGAGCGCGATGTCCTTCTCGAGCAGCTCCTTGAGCAGCGAAAGCGCCTTCTGCGCATCCCCCGCCGCGTAGTGCGCGAGCAGGAAGCGCTTGACTTCCTCCAGCTCCGACTTGACCACGCGACCGTCCGCCTTCATCGTCGCCGCCACGAGCACGAGCAGCGCGACGAGGAAGTCCTTTCCGCCGTCGGCGCCGCCCGCGTGCGCGCCGCCGGACGACGCGGCGCCGCGCGCCGTCCCGCCGTACATCGCGCGGCGCGCCTCCTCCTCTTCGGCCTGTCGATCGAAGAGGCGTCCGATCGCGTACCCGACGAGCGCGCCGATCGGGCCGCCCA
>JAFPUX010000585.1 GCA_017413145.1 Kiritimatiellia bacterium
ACACGTTCTCCGGCTGGACCAACGCCGCGGGCGTGGCCTACGCGCCGACGGACGCGTTCCCCGCCGTCGCGATCGGCGGCACGAACTACGTCGCCACGTTCAAGACCTGGACCAAGGTCGCCCGCCCGACCGTCGCGACCGGCCTCGAATACACCGGCGAAGAGAAGACCGGCGTGACCGTCGCCGCGGGAAGCACCGCGACCGGCGCCGTCAAGGGCACGAATGCCGGCGACTACACCGCCACGGTCTCCCTCGACTCGGCGGACTCCGTCTGGGCCGACGCCACCGATCCGGCCGCCGCCGCCGCCCGCGAGACCATCACGGCCAACTGGTCCATCGCCCGCAAGGCCGTCACGGTTACGGCGGACGACAAGTCCAAGATCGCAGGCAACGCCGATCCGGAGCTCACCGCCACGGTGGTCGGCACGCTCGGTACGGATACGGTCGCTTACGATCTCGAGCGCGCCACGGGCGAAACCGCCGGCACGTATGAAATCACCGTGTCCGGCAATGCCGAGCAGGGCAACTACAACGTGGCCTTCGTGAACGGCACGTTCACGATCTCCGGCGCCGCCGCGATGGTCATCTCCGTCGCCGACGCCGAGACCGGCGCCACCACGACGAACTACGTCGCCACCCTCGCCGACGCCTTCGGCCCGAACGGCGCGAAGGACGGCGAGACCGTCGAGCTCCTCGGCGACGTGACGCTCGACGCGCGGATCCTCGTCCAGAACTCCGTGACGATCGACCTGGGCGGCCACACGGTCACCCGCACCGCCGCCCCGGCCGGCGACAACGGCAGCGCGTTCCGCGTGGACGGCGACCACGACGTGACGATCAAGAACGGCGCGATCGACTGCAGCGGCGTCGACGACACCTCGGTGATCGACGACGGCGTCTACGCCATCGACGTCAAGAACGGCGGCGACCTCACGCTGGCCGACCTCGACATCACGGTGGACAGCCGGAACGGCGCGTGCGTGTATCCGTGGGCCGGTTCGACCGTCACCATCGAAAGCGGCAACTACGCCAACCTGACCGACGAGCCCTACGACTACCACAAGAACGCCGCCGGCGAAAAGGACTGGGTCGGCATGGCCGTCAACCAGGCCAACGTCGCCGAGTCGCTCATCACGATCACGGGCGGCACGTTCTCGCAGATGAACCCGATGCTCGGCGACGACTCCGCCGTCCCGGGCTCGATGAGCTTCGTCGATCCGGCGTACTTCGCCGAGGACGGGAACGGCGTCTTCACCGTCGTGCCGCGGATCGACATCACGCCCGCGGTCGTCACCCTCGCGGACGACCTCGTCTATGACGGCACCGCAAAGGAAGGCGTCGTCTCGGTGGTCTACGCCGGCACGAACCTCGTCGAGGGCACGGACTACGTCGTGACCTACGCGGACAACGTCGCCGCCGGCGAGGACACCGCCGCCGCGACGATCGTCGGCACGAACCTCTGGACCGGCACGATCGCCAAGACCTTCTCCATCGCGAAGCGGCCCGTCACGTTCACGGGAGCGAGCGACGAAAAGGTCTACGATGGCTCCGCGCTCGTGAAGGACGCCTTCGCGACCTCCGATGACGGCCTCGTCGAGGGCCACACCGCCACCGCGACGGTCACCGGCAGCCGGACTGACGTCGGCGTTTCGTCCAACGTCGTCTCCGCCGCCGTCATCAAGGACGCGAACGATGCCGACGTGACCGCCAACTACGCGATCGCCTATGTTGACGGCGAACTCAAGGTCATCCCGGCCGCGATGGCGATCACGATCGCCGGCGTCGATTCCACGGCGGTCTACACGGGCTCCGAGCAGTCGACGAACGTCGCCTGGACCGCGACGAGCGAAACCGTCGGTTTCGTCGCGACGAAGGTCTCCTACACCGGGGACGTGTCGGTGGCCGGCACGACCGTCGCCGACTACGCCTACCACCTCGATGCGACGAAGTTCGTCTATGCGGACGACAACTTCACCGCGACGTTCACGGTCGATCCCGACGGCAAGTTCACGATCACCCCGGCCGAAATCACGATCACGGTCGCCGGTTGGAACGGCACCTACGACGGCACAGCGCACCTCGCCGAGGTTGAGACCGTTCCCGCGGATGCGACGGTCCTCTGGAGCGTCGACGGCGGCGAGTGGGCCGCCGAGACGCCGTCCATCAAGGACGTCGGCTCGAAGGAGGTCCGCGCCAAGGCGTCCAAGGAGAATTACTCGGACGCCCTGTCCGATGTGATCTCGCTCACCGTGACGAAGGCGACCCTCAGCGTCACCGCGAAGCCCAAGACCGTCACCTACGGCGACGAGCCCGCGAACGACGGCGTGGACTATTCGGGCTTCGTCAACGGCGAGACCGAATCCGTCCTGGGCGGCACGCTCACGTATGCGTACACCTACGAGCAGTTCGGTAACGTGGGCTCCTACAAGATTACGCCGAGCGGCCTTACGAGCGACAACTACGAGATTTCGTTCGTCGAAGGCGCGCTCACGGTCGAGGCCAAGGAGGTCGGGCTGGAGTGGTCGCCCGATCCCGCGACCTTCACCTACGACGGTACCGCGAAGGTTCCCTCCGCCACGGCGACCGGTCTCGTGAACAACGACGTAATCTCGGTCACGGTCACGGGCGAGCAGACGAAAGCCGGCACGGGCTACACGGCCACGGCGACCGCGCTCACGGGCGACAAGGCGGGCAACTACAAGCTGCCGGCCGTCGCCACGACGACGTTCGACATCGAGTCGGCCGCGATGACGATCACGGTTGCGGGCTACACGGGCGTCTACGACGGCGCCGCGCACGTCGCGTCCGCCACCACGGAGCCCGAGGGCGCCACGGTCACGTGGAGCGTCGACGGCGGCGCATTCACCGACACCGTCCCCTCGGTCACCGGCGTCACGAATGTCACCATCGTCGCCAAGGCCACGCTCGCCAACTACGTGGACGCGACGGCCTCCACGTCGCTCGTCGTGACCGCCGCGACGGTGCAGATCCCCGCCGCGCCCGGGAACAAGGTCTACAACGGCCAGAACCAGACGGCCGAGGTCACGGCGCCCGAGACCGTCACGGTCACGAACGCGGGCGGCAAGGATGTCGGCGACTACACGGTGACGTTCGCTCTGGCCGACCCGGCCAACTACACGTGGTCCGACGGCTCGGTCACGAACCAGGTCTTCGGCTGGTCGATCACCCAGAAGGCCCTCAAGCTCATCGCCGAGGACAAGGAGGTCGCGCACGGCGCGGCCGCCCCGGCCTACACCTACAAGGTCGACGAAACCGACGGCCTCGTCGCCGGCGACAGCCTGACGACCGAGCCGACGCTCTCCTGCGCCTACGTCGCGGGCAACGCGGTCGGGACCTATCCGATCACGATCGACGGCGCCGTCGCGCCGAACTACGCGATCACCTACGCGAACGGCACGCTGACCGTCGTCTCCAACACGTTCACGGTCATCTGGCTCGCGGACGACGGCACGACCGAAATCGACACCACCCAGGTCGAGTGGGGCGAAACCCCGACCCACGCGGATGCGACCAAGACCGACGCCACCGGCAAGTACGCCTACGAGTTCGCCGCTTGGACGCCGGCGCCCGGTCCGGTCACGGAAGCGACCAACTTCGTCGCCTCGTTCACGCAGAAGATTGAGACCCCGCTCGCGCTCCCGCTCGATCCGCACACGACCGACGCCGCCGTGGACGCCGCCGCGCGGAAGGCGACCGTCGACCTCGGCCCCGTCGGAACGATCGACGGCGTGACCTACACGCCGTCGCCGGCCGCGGCGTGGGACGGCGACACCGCCACGTTCTCCTTCTCCGGCCTCGCGTGGAACCAGGCCACCAACTGGTCCGTTTCGGCCCAGCAGGGCGCGGACGCCTTGGCCGAGGCCGCCTACAACGAAGGCGCGTTTTACGCGAAGCCCAAGGCGCCGTGGTTCACCGCCGCGGCGAATTCGCTCTCGGCCTTCGCCGACGGCAGCGACGCCGCGGTCGGCTACACGGCCCCGGAGGCTTCCAACGAGGGCGAAATGGTCCGCGTCCACACGACGATCGCGGTGCCCGCCGGCGGCCTGCCCGCCGCGCCCGCGACCGGGTCGGCCAAGGTCGGCTTCGCCGTCCTGCAGCTTGAATCGAACGGCGATACGGCGCCGAAGTACTACGCCTGGGGCAACGGCGTCTGGACCCCGCTCTCCGGCGCCGAGCCGACGGAAGGCGACCACGACTACCTCGCGGTCTACGACCTCGCGGCCGCGGCCCCGACCGCCCGCTACTACATCGACGGCGTCGCGCTCTACGAGGCGGTCGACGGCGGCAAGGACGTCTACGCCCTCCCGCTCGGAAACGACGTGTCCTCGCTCAAGAGCATCTCGTTCGCGAGCAAGGAAATGGTCAAGGACGACATCGTCGCCGAACAGGATGTCTCCTACGTCGCCGCGGTCGGCGAAACGCCGTACACGGACGCCGCCGACGCCGTTGCCGCGATCAACACGGCTCTCGCGTCCGCCGACTCCGCGACCGTCACCATCCTCAAGGACGGCGTCGACGGCAGCGTATCCCTCGATACCGGCAAGTCCGTCACGGTCGTCGGCGGCTCCTACTCGAACGCCCTGGCCTTCACCGCCGCCAACGCGCCGGCCGAGAAGGTCGTCGAGACCGCCGGCGAGCCCGCCACGACCGTCACCTACTCGGTCGAGCCCAATCTGGCCACCGTCATCTGGTTCGCCGAGAACGGCGTGACCGAGGTCGGACGCACGAACGCCGTCGTCGGCACGGTGCCCGTCTACCAGGGCGCGGCGCAGACCAAGGCGGCCACCGACGCGGCCCTCTACACGTTCTCCGGCTGGACCAACGCCGCCGGCGTCGCCTACGGCCCGTCGGACGCGTTCCCCGCTGTCGCCGAAGGCGGCACGAACTACGTCGCCACGTTCAAGACCTGGACCAAGGTCGCGGTTCCGACTGGCACGGACTACACCTACGACGGCGATGAAAAGATCGGTGTCGCCGATGCCGCGGACTACACGCGCTCCGGCGACTACGCCGCGACCGACGCAGACGACTACACCGCGACGGTCACGCTCGCCGATCCGGCCAACACCGTGTGGGCGGACGACACGGTCGCCCCCACCGTTGCGACCAACAAGACCGTCGCCTGGTCGATCGCGCCCGCGACGATGACGATCACGGTCACCGGCTACAACGGCGTCTACGACGGCGCCGCGCACGCGGCGTCCGCGACGACGGTTCCGGACGGCGCCACGATCACGTGGAGCGTCGATGGCGGCGAATTCACCGGTACCGTCCCCTCGGTCACCGGCGTCGCCAGTGTCACCATCGTCGCCAAGGCCACGCTCGCCAACTACACGGACGCGACGGCCACCACGTCGCTCGTCGTGACGGCGAAGTCCGTTACGGTCACGGCGGACGACAAGTCCAAGGTCGCCGGCAACGCCGATCCGGAGCTGACCGCTTCGGTCGAGGGCACCATCGGCTCCGACACGGTCGCCTACACGGTCACGCGTGACGTGGGCGAAACCGCCGGCGAATACGACATCACCCCGTCCGGCACCGCCGAGCAGGGCAACTACACGGTCTCCTTCGTGAAGGGTACCTTCACGATCACCGAGGCCGCGGCCGCGGTGATCACGGTCGCCAATGCCACGACCGGGGCGACGACCACGAACTATGTCGCCTCGCTCGCCGATGCGATCGCCGCCGCGGACGACGGCGACACGGTCCAGCTCCTCGCGGACGTCGAAGAGCCCGCGGTCGCTCTCGAGGACGACATCACGCTCGACCTCAACGGCAATACCTGGACGGTCTCCGGCACGGGCGAGCCGCCCGTCACGAACGCCGTCACGGTCGCCGGCAACGTCACGATCGTCGACAACAGCCAGGCCGGCGGCGGCGAACTCGCCGGCGATCTCGCGGTTGCCGCGGACGGCGCGCTCGTCGTCGATGGCGGCACGGTCGATGGCACGATTGCGGCCGACGATGCAACGGTCACGGTCTCCGGTGGTACGGTCTCCGGCGGCGTCACCGCCGAGGGCGACTCCACGGTCGCCGTCTCCGGCGGCTCCGTCACGGGCGGCGTGACCGCCACGGATGACGCCGATGTCACGGTTTCCGGCAACGGCTCGGTCGCGGGCGGCATCACGTCCGCGACTGGCGACGTCACGGTGTCCGGCGGCTCGGTCGCGGGCGGCATCGAGGCTGCGGGTGGCGCGGTGACCATCTCCGGCGGCGCCGTCAACGGCTGTGTCGACACCGACGGCGCTCTTACCGTCACCGGCGGCACCATTACCGCCACGCCTGGCGCGGACGAGCCCGCCATCTCCGCGGGCGGCACCGCGACCATCTCCGGCGGTTCCGTCTCGGGAGACGTCGCCGTCCAAGGCGACCTCACGATCTCCGGCAACGCCGACGTCGAAGGCAACGTGACCGCCACCGGCGAGGACGCGTCCGTCGAAGTCGCGAGCGGCACGGTCGACGGCAACGTCATCGTGTCGGGCGGCGCCGACGCCACCGTTTCCGGCACGGGCGCCGTCACGGGCAACGCCGTCGCTTCGGGTGACGGTTCCACCGTCGACGTCACCGGCGGCTCCGTCGCCAACGTGACCGTTTCCGAAGGTGCCGACGCCACCGTTTCCGGCGGCGAAGTCGCCGGCAGCGTGACCGCCACGGGCGCCGGTTCCACCGTCGCGCTTTCCGGCGACGGCGAAGTCGGCGGCGGAGTCGTCGCCGAGGGCGGCGCCGCGGCGACCGTCACGGGCGGCACGGCCGACCACGTGACCGCCACGGGCGAAGGCTCCAGCGCCGCGATTTCCGGCGGCGAAATCGACAACGGCGTTTCGGCGACGAGCGGTGCGAGCGCAGAAATCTCCGGCGATGCCGAGGTCGGTTACGTCCAGGCCATGGGCGGCGACGTCGACATCACGGGCGGTACCGTCACCGGCACCGTTCTCGCCGGTGCGGGCGGCACGGTCGACATCTCCGGCGGTTCCGTCGGCGGCCAGATCACCGAATACGACGACGACAGCGTCGCCGTCACCGGCGGCCACTTCACGGAAGATCCGTCCGCCTATCTCGCCGACGGCTACGTCGCCCTCGAGAACCCGGCCGGCGGCTACGACGTGAAGAAGGGCAAGTCCATCCTCGAAACGACGATCACCGTCGCCGACGCCGGCGCCTACGACGGCACCGGAAAAACGCCGACCGTCACGGTCTCGACGAACGGCGTCGCGATCGCCCTCGGCACCGACTACACGGTCTCCTACGCGAACAACACCAACGCCACGACGGCTCTCTCTCTCGCCGATGTCACCATCACCGGCTCCGGCGCGTGGATCGACACGACCAACGTGACCTTCGCGATCGCGAAGGCGCCGCTCACGATCACGGCGGACAGCTTCTCGGTTCCGTTCCGCACGCCGGAGGGCGCGGTGGTCTACACGGTCTCCTACGCGGGCTTCGTGAACGGCGAGACCAACACCGTGTTCTCGACCCAGCCGATCGCAACGTCGGAATACGACGACGCGACGGCCGCCGTGGGCGGAACCTTCCCGATCACGGTCTCCGGCGCGGTGCAGATCGTCGACAACTACGAAATCACGTACGTCCCCGGCCAGCTCACCGTCGGCGGCGCCGAGGCCCCGACGATCCTCGGCACGACCTCGATCACGGTCGCGCAGAGCACCGTCACGCTGCAGCACGTCCTCCAGACCGGCGCGAAGTACTACACCTACTTCACCTGCACGGATCTCGCGAAGGGCGAGTGGGTCGCGGCGGAAAACAGCCGCGCGGCGGAATCCATCACCTCCGAAACGGTCACGGACGCGGACGGGGTCGATCACGAGGGTACCACGGTGGTCTTCACCGGCGTGACGGACGACGTCCGCTTCTACCGGGTCGGCTACTCCTCGGTACCCTACGCCTTCGGCGACGCCATGGGCCTGAAGGCCACCGAAGGCGGCGAGCAGCCCTAGTCCGCCCGCGTCTCCGGCGCGCGTCCCGCGCGCCGGAGACGGTCGTCACTCGTCACCCGTCACTCGTCACTCCGAATGCCCCGTTCTTCCGCCAGCCCCGCGCCCACGAGCGAGATCGTCGTCTACGAAAACGGCGGCGATCTCCGTCTCGACGTCCGCACGGACGGCGAGACGGTGTGGCTCACGCAAGAGCAGATGTGCCGGCTCTTCGGGCGGACGCAGCCCGTCATCGCGCGGCACATTCGCAATGCGTTCTCCGATGGGGAGGTAGACGACCGGAATAATATGCAAATTTTGCATATTAATCGGCGTGGGCAACCATTGCGCATTTACGATCTGGACGTTATCATCTCCGTTGGATATCGCGTCAAATCGCCGCAAGGCGTCTTTTTCCGTAGATGGGCGACGCGAGTCCTCCGCGACATGCTCCTTCTCAAACTTGACGAAGTCAAGCGCATCGGCTCGCTGGAGCGCCGGATGGATTCCGCGGAACTCGACATCAAGCAAGTCAAGCAGGGCATGAGCTACCTTGTTCAGCAGCTTGCCCCGCCCGCGCCCAAACCCAAGCCCAAGATCGGCTTCGCGCAGGCCCGGCGCTGATCCCGGGCGACGAGACGACGAGACGACGAGACGACAAGACGACAAGACGACGAGAAATCACTTCAGACGTTCACCCCCTTCAACCTTTCAACCCTTTCAACCCCTACAACCTTCAACTCCGCGAAGCGCTCAACTTTTCCCGTTGAGCTTTACCCTTTAAACCGAATTCCGAAAGGACCCCGAAATGAAAACGACCCCCACACGTTCCATCCTCCTCGCGCTTGCCCTCGCCGCGCTCGCGCTGCCGAGCTTCGCGGCGGAACCCGTGAACATCGCAAGGCTCCAGACGACGACCATCAAATCCTACGATTCCTCCGGAACAGATCTGAATGGTGGTGGATTTGGTGGAGGGTCCCCCATGGAAAACATGTTTGACGGAGATCTGTCGAATGGAGCCCGTGCAACTTCTATCGGGAATGGTGGTTATGTCATTCTTGATTTTGGTAATCCCTACTTCGTTTCGACGATTGATATTACGAAACTTTATCGTTATAAGTATTCGCTCTATTATTCGCCGTCTTCAAGCGGCGATGATTGGATTCCGGTTCCGTACGCCTTGAATGTCAATCGAGTTGATACCAAACAGTGGGGCGTTTATGCTGTTGCTTCCCGTGTGAAATTTGTTTTTGAACAGGGAGGGAGTTTCGTTCCGGATGTTGCCGAACTCCAAGTTTGGGGCGTTCTTGCGTCCGAAATGGCTTGTCTGCATTCCAATCTCTCTACGTGGACAGAGGTTGCCGGAAGCGCGACCTGCACGAAGCCTGCGCTGGAAATGGCGACTTGCTCTTGTGGAGAGAAGTTTACTCGTGAGTCCAATGGCGAACCTCTCGGGCATAGTTACAAAATCAAGGTAACCCAACCTGGCAAAGGGTATTTTTCTTGCAGGAGATGCAATTTTTCAATTGATTGTTCGGATGGTCCCGTTGATTTGACTTCTCATGGTGGAATGGCCTTTGACAAGAAGGTTCAGTTTGTCGACATGTCCGTTTCTTCGACGAGGGAAAACGAAGAGTACTATGGTAAATCCATTGCTAACATCGTGGACAATAATCTTGACTCTCAATGGGTGTCTTCAAGTTGGAGGGGGGGGGATGCGGACTATGTCGACTTTAGACTCGGAACAGATGTTCTTTTGACGAAAGTCGAAGTGACACTTCCAAATCAAGACACACTCAGGATTTATGATTACGATGGAACCAAGGAAACGAAGGTTTTTGAGGAAGTGATGGATGCGGCGCCGAAAACAATGACTGCGGAGTTTTCCGACCTTGTTACGGATGCCATTCGCATTCGCGGATTCAACAATCGGTATTCTTTCATGTATGTGAGCGAGGTTCGTGTTTACGGAACGGTTCCAGGTGACGTGACGCCAGAACCCTGTTTTATCTTTATGCAGTAACTCTCCGGCCGTTTTCAGGCTAGCGGCCCGCGCGCGGCGATCCGCGCGCGGGCCGCGTTGTTTTCGTCTGGCGTCTTGCGGTTGGCGTCGGGCCAGGCGCGAGGCGCCAGACGCAAGACGACCGGCCGCGATGAGGGGAAGCCTGCCCCTGCGAGCGGCCGGTTCGACCCAATCAACACAATCGACGAAGTCGACAAAGTCGGGCTTGCCCCCACCTCCCCGCGCGAGGTGCGATTGGGCGCAGTTACCCCAGAGCACTACGCTGCGGGGGGTGGCTGCGTGGCGGGGTGGCAACCCCGCCACGCGCGTGATTTGCGGCGCGGGCGGTCGGTACATCCGGGGAGCCGAGCGAGGGCCGGGCGAAGCCCGGGCCGAGCGGTTGGCTCCCCGGATGTTTCTACCGCCCGCGCCGCAAATCGCGCGCGCGGTCGGGCGGGAGCCCGGCCGCGCAACCTCTCGTGGCAGCGGACGGCTCCGGGGGGATTGCCTGGTTTCCCTCCTCGCCCCCGGGTCAATCACACCGTGGACAATTTTTGGCTTCGAGGCGGTACGAACCCCTCCGCTTCGCACGCCCCCGGCCGCGCGGGATTCGGATTTCGGGATTCGGGTTTCGGGATTCGGGTTTCGGCAATCGGGTTTCGGGATTCGCGAAATCCGGCTCCCGAAACCCGCGCCGGGGGTCTTGGTCCCGGGTCCGGGCCTACCCCGCGGGCGGGGACTTTTTCTGGGCGCGGGCCTTGGTGGCCGGGCGGATCTTGATTTTGTGCCGGGAGAGGTAGCGGCGGATCGCGGCGAGCGTCGGCTCGGAGAGGATGTGCTCCATGCGGCAGGCGTCCGCCTCGGCGGTGTCGGGGTCGACGCCGAGGCTGTCCAGGAACGCCGTGAGCATCTCGTGGCGGTCGAGGATCTCCACTGCCTTGGCCAGGCCCGCGGGCGTGAGCTCCACGGAGGCGTAGGGCTCGTGCGTCACGAGCCCCTGGCGCAGCAGCCCGTTCACGCCGTTCACGACCGAGGGCGTCTTCACGCCGAGGGCGGCGGCGATGTCGCGCACCCGCGCCGGCTTGCGGTCGAGGATGAGCATGTAGATGCATTCGAGGTAGTCCTCGAGGCTCATGGACATGGTCGGCATGGCATCCTCCTGCTTCGGTCTGGGTTTCCCGGCGCTAGGCGCGGCGGGCGGCCAGCTGTTTCACGAGCTCCGGGACGATTTCGTCCAGGTCGCCCACGAGGCCGTAGTCGGCGACCTCGAAGATCGGCGCGGCGGGGTCCTTGTTGACCGCGACGATCGTCTCCGAGCTCTGCATGCCGGCGAGGTGCTGGATCGCGCCGGAGATGCCGACGGCGACGTAGAGCTTCGGGCAGACGGTGCGGCCGGTCTGGCCGACCTGGTGCAGCGGGGAGATCCAGCCGGCGTCCACCGCGGCGCGCGAGGCGCCGACCGCGGCGCCAAGCTGCGCGGCCAGGTCGCGCACGAGCGCGAACTTCTCGGGGCCGCCGAGGCCGCGGCCGCCGGACACGATCGCCTTGGCTTCGCCGAGGTTCACGTCGCCGGCGTCCTCGCGGACGACCTTGACGCGCTTCATGCGGCACGGGGCCTGCGAGAGGTCGACCGGGACGCGGACGAGCTCGCCGGCGGGGGCGGGATCGAGGCGGACCTTCTTGAAGACGTTGCCGCGGACGGTCGCCATCTGCGGGCGGGTGTCCGCGCAGACGATCGTGGCCATGATGTTGCCGCCGAACGCGGGGCGCGTCTGGAGCAGGAGCTTCTTCTCGACGTCGAAGTCCAGCTGCGTGCAGTCGGCGGTGAGGCCGCAGTGCAGGATCGAGGCGACGGTCGGCGCGAGCGAGCGGCCGATCGTCGTGGCGCCGACGAGGACGATCTCCGGCGCCTTGTCGCGCACGAGCGAGACGAACGCCTCGCTCCACCAGTCGTTCTGGTAGTAGGCGAACTGCGGCGCGTCGAGCGCGTAGACCTTCCGCGCGCCGTGCGCGAAGAGCTCGGGCGCGAGCGCTTCGCCGTTCTCGGAGAGGAGGACCGCGGCGAGCGCGTAGCCGGACTTGTCCGCGAGCTCGCGGCCCTTGGAGAGGAGTTCGAGGGCGACGGACTCCAGCTTGCCGTCGCGCTGTTCGGCGAAAACCCAGATTTCGTTCATGGTCGGATGGTCAAATGGTCTGGTGGTCTGGTGGTCTGGTGGTCGGAGGGTCGTTGCGCATTGCGCATTGAGCATTGCGCATTAGACCAGGTGGCGCTCCGCGAGTTTTTCGATCAGCTTCGCGGCCTGTTCGGCGGGGGTGCCGGAGAGGATTTCGCGGTTGGTCTTGACAGGCGGGGCGAAGACCTTGGCGACGCGGGTGGGGGAGCCCTTGAGGCCGATGAAATCGGGATTGGGCTGCAGCTCCTCGACGCCCCAGACGGGCGGCTGGTAGGTCTTGGCCTTCATCTTGCCGCGCAGGTTGGGGATGCGCAGCTCGCCGGCCTCCTTCACGACCGTGAGGGCGCAGGGGCGCTGGATTTCCCACTCCTCGTAGCCGTCCTCGGTCATGCGGACGACCTTGAAGGTCTTCTCGTCGAGGACTTCGCAGCTCTTGGCGTAGGTGAGGCAGGGCAGGCCGAGGTTGTTGGCGATGCCGGGACCGACCTGGGCGGTGTCGCCGTCGGTGGCCTGCTTGCCGAAGAGGACGAGGTCGGCGGGGCCGTTTTCGGCCTGGAGCTTCTTGATGGCGAGGGCGATCGTGTAGCCGGTGGCCCACGTGTCGGCGCCGCCGAACTCGCGGCCGCAGACGAGGACGCCGCCGTCCGCGCCGTGCGCGACGGCGGTCTTGATCACCTCGGCGGCGGGGGGCGGACCCATGGAGACCACGGTCACGGTGGTGCCGGGGTTCTTGTCCTTGAGCTTGAGGGCGAGCTCGAGGGCGTTCTCGTCGAACGGGTTCACGACGGCGGGGACGCCGGCGCGGTTGAGGCGGTTCGTGGCGCGGTCGATGGTGACCTTGTCCGAATCGGGGACCTGCTTGATGCAGACGACGATTTTCATGCGGATGGGGCGGGGGGAGTTGCGGGAACGGGACGGAAAGCTACCAAAAATCCCGCCCGCGCGCAAGAGCGCGCGGGCGGGGTGGGAAAGTTGCAGAATCAAATGAGGCGGCGGCGGGAGGGCGGCGGGAGGCGGCGGAAGAGCGGCCGGCGGG
>JAFPUX010000586.1 GCA_017413145.1 Kiritimatiellia bacterium
GCGGCCGCTCCCGGGCCGCCGGCCGCCGCCGAACCCGCTCCCGCCCCGGTCCCCGCGACCGACGCCCCCCGCGCCGGCACGCTCTCCGAGGCCGACTTCAAGAAGGCGCTCGCGGACGCCGCGGAATCCGAGAAGACCGGCAAGCTCTACGACGCGCGCGACGCCCTGCTCGCCGCGCTCGACAAGGCCGGCGACGACTACGCCCCCGCGCTCGAACAGGTGCTCGGACGCCTCGCGACCGACATCTACTTCTCGCCGCGCCCCGGCCCGGACAAGGTCGTCTACGCCGTGCGCGAAGGCGACTCGCTCGCCCGGCTCGCCGACCGCTACGTCTGCCCCGTCGCGCTCATCATGCGCGCGAACAAGGTCAAGGAAGCCAAGCGCATCCAGCCCGGCCAGACGCTCGTCTTCCCCGACCACCCGAAGTTCGCGGTGACGGTCTCCAAGTCGAAGAACACGCTGCTGCTCACGCTCAACGGCAAGTTCTTCAAGCGCTACGCCGTCGGCACCGGCGCGAACGCCAAGACGCCGGCCGGCACCTGGAAGATGGTCGACCGCGAGGAGCACCCCGGCTGGTGGAAGGACGGCCGCATGATCCCCTACGGCGATCCGGAGAACATCCTCGGCACGCACTGGCTCGCGCTCGAGCCCACCGGCGACACGCCGCGCGTGAGCGGCTACGGCATCCACGGCACCTGGGACAACACCTCGATCGGCAAACAGTCCAGCGCCGGCTGCGTGCGCATGCGCAACGAAGACGTCGAGGAGCTCTACGTCCTCCTCCCCCGCGGCACGCCGGTGCTGATCGTGGAATGATTGCCGGATGCCGGACATTCATCATTCATCAGTCATCATTGCGCATTGAGCATTCCGCATTGACATGATCGCCTTCCTCTCCGGCACCCTTTTCGAAAAGACCGTCGGCGCGCCGTCGACGGCCATCCTCGACGTCGGCGGCGTCGGCTACGAAGTCTTCGTGCCGCTCTCCACGTTCGAGACGCTGCCCCGCGACGGCCAACCCTGCCGGCTGCTCGTGCACGACTACGTCCGCGAGGACCAGCACGTGCTCTTCGGCTTCGCCGCGCCCGACGAACGCGACCTGTTCCTGCTCCTGCAGGGCGTTTCCGGCATCGGTCCCAAGACCGCGCTCTCGGCGCTCTCCGCGATGACCGTCCGAGCGCTCAAGACCGCGCTCGTGGACGGCGACGTCAAGACGATCGCCAAGATCCCCGGCCTCGGCAAGCGCACGGCCGAGCGCCTGATCGTCGAGCTCAAAGGCAAGATCGACCCGCTCGACGCCGCGGCCTCGCCCGCCGAAAAGAAGGACTCGCCGCTCTCGCAGGCCTACCGCGACGCCGCGCTCGCGCTCGTCCAGCTCGGCCAGACCGAGGAGGCCGCGGCCAAGGCCGTCCGCGAAATCGCGGCCCGGCCGGACGCCCCGACCGAAACGCCGGCCATCGTCCGCCTCGCCCTTTCCGGCCGTTGACGCCCGTTTTTTGTTGAACGCGGCGCCCCGTTCTGCTATAAAGGACAACCAAGCGCGGCGCTCCGGCCGCGTGCAACCCCAAGGATACCCATGAAAACCTCCCTGATCCCCGCCCTTCTCGCGGCCGCCGCCCTCGTCGGTTGCGGCAAGCCCGCCGAAACGCCCGCGGACGCCGCGTCCGCCCCCGCCGGCGCGCGCACCTTCACCGTCGGCTTCGACGCCGACTTCCCCCCCTACGGCTTCCGCGGGGACGACGGCTCGTTCAAGGGCTTCGACCTCGACCTGGCGCGCGAGGTCTGCAAGCGCAAGGGCTGGGAGTTCGTCGCCAAGCCCATCGACTGGGCCGCGAAGGACACCGAGCTGAACGCCGGCACGATCGACTGCATCTGGAACGGCTTCACGATGTCGCCCGAGCGTCTCGACAAGTACACCTGGACCGTCCCCTACGTCCAGAACAAGCAGCTCGTCCTCGTCAAGGCCGATTCCGGCGTCAAGACCTTCGCCGACCTCAACGGCAAGGCCGTCGCCGTCCAGGACGGCTCCTCCGGCGCCGAAGCGATGGAGGGCAAGCTCGAGGAAGCGCAGAAGGCCGACGCCGCGTTCGCGTTCAAGGACCTCAAGAAGGTCCCCGACTACGTGACCGCCTTCCAGATGCTCCAGTCCGGCGCGGTCGACGCGCTCGGCCTCGACTCCGCCGTCGCCGGCGGCTTCGTCGAGAAGGGCGAGGGCAAGTACGCCGTCCTCGAAGAAGCGCTCATGGACGAGCAGTACGCCGTCGGCTTCAAGCTCGGCAACACGGCGCTCCGCGACGAAGTCCAGGCGACGCTCTTCGAAATGGTCAAGGACGGCACCGCCGCCAAGATCGTCGCCCGCTGGGCCGAAGAGGAAATCGCCGCCGGCGGCGACAAGATCGACTTCGTCCTGAAGTAAAACCCTCCCCCGCCCCGGCGGCGCGCCGCCGGGCGGAACGACCCGAAACGGTCGCGCGGCCCGCTTGCGGGCGCGCGGCCGTTTCGCTATACTTCCCCCGCCATGAACCTCACCTACAAGCTGCTTTCCGCGCATCTCGTCTCCGGCGAGCTCGCGCCCGGGAACGAAATCGCCCTCAAGATCGACCAGACGCTCACGCAGGACGCCACCGGCACGATGGCCTACCTCCAGTTCGAGCGCATGGGCGCCGAGCGCGTGAAGACCGAACTCTCCGTCTCCTACGTCGACCACAACACGGTCCAGGTCGGCTTCGAGAACGCCGACGACCACGCCTACCTCCAGTCGGTCGCGAAGAAATACGGCATCGTCTTTTCCCGCCCCGGCAACGGCATCTGCCACCAGCTCCACCTCGAGCGCTTCGGCAAACCCGGCAAGACGCTCATCGGCTCCGATTCGCACACGCCGACGGGCGGCGGCATCGGCATGCTCGCGATGGGCGCCGGCGGCCTCGACGTCGCCGTCGCGATGGCGGGCGGACCCTACTACATCACGGCGCCGCGCGTCGTGCGCGTGTGGCTCACCGGCGCGCTCCGCCCCGGCGTCTCCGCCAAGGACGTCATCCTCGCCGTCCTCGCCAAATACGGCTCGTCCGGCAACGTCGGCCGCGTGATGGAATACGCCGGGCCCGGCGTCGCGACGCTCGACGTCCCCTCGCGCGCGACGATCACGAACATGGGCACCGAGCTCGGCGTCACGACGTCCGTCTTCCCGTCCGACGACGAAACGCGCCGCTTCCTCGCCGCGCAGGGGCGCGAGCAGGACTGGGTCCCGCTCGCCGCCGACCCGGACGCCGACTACGAGGAGACGTTCGAGCTCGACCTCGCGAAGGTCGAGCCGATGGCCGCCTGCCCGCACAACCCGGGCAACGTCGCCACGATCGCCTCGCTCGCCGGCAAGAAGGTGAACCAGGTCCTCGTCGGTTCCTGCACCAACTCCTCCTACCGCGACCTCAAGACCGTCGCGCTGCTGCTCGCCGGCAAGAAGATCCACCCGGACGTTTCGTTCGGCGTCGCGCCCGGCTCGCGCCAGGTCGTGCTCGAGCTGATGCGCGAAGGGCTCTTCCGGAACCTCGTCGAGGCCGGCGCGCGCATCCTCGAGAACGCCTGCGGCTTCTGCATCGGCAACCACCAGAGCCCCGGCACGGACGCCGTATCGCTCCGCACCTCGAACCGCAACTTCGAGGGCCGCTCGGGCACCAAGTCCGCGCAGGTCTACCTCGTTTCGCCCGAGACCGCGGTCGCCGCGGCGCTCACGGGCGTCGTCACCGACCCAACCGCGACCGAAACCGTCGCGCCCGTGCGTTTCCCCGACCGCTTCGGCATCGACGACTCGATGTTCCTCTACCGCGAAACCGCCGGTGTCGGCGTCCCGGACGCTGCGATCGTCCGCGGCCCGAACATCGGCGAGGTGCCGGACGGCGCTCCCCTGCCCTCCTCGCTCCCGGCGCAGGTCGCGATCAAGGTCGGCGACAAGATCACGACCGACCACATCATGCCCGCCGGCGCGCGCCTCAAGTTCCGCAGCAACGTGCCGGTCTACGCCAAATACGTCTTCGAGCCCGTCGACCCGACCTTCCACGACCGCTGCCTCGCGAACAAGGCGGCGGGCGTCGGCAACGTCATCGTCGCCGGCGAAAGCTACGGCCAGGGATCCTCGCGCGAGCACGCCGCGCTCTGCCCGATGTACCTCGGCGTCCGCGCGGTGCTCGCCAAGACCATCGAGCGCATCCACGCCGCGAACCTCGTGAACTTCGGCATCGTGCCGTTCCTCTTCGAGGACCCGGCCGACTACGACGCGCTCGAAGCGGGCGACGCACTCGTCTTCCCCGACCTCGCCGCCGCCGTGGCGGGGTCCGGCGAAGCCACCGTCGAGAACAAGCGCACCGGCAGGACATTCAAGGTCCGCGCGACCCTCACCGACCGCCAGAAGGCCATCCTCCTCGCCGGCGGCCTGATGGCGCAACGCAAGGCCAATGCGTAATGCGCAATGATGAATGTCGCAAAGCGACGTTTGACCATTCGACCATCAGACCATTCGACCATTCGACCATTCGACCATTTGACCATCCGACCATGAGCGAAGAACACCAGTGCAACGGCGACTGCGGCCACTGCGCGCACGCCGCCGAGGAACGGCAGCAGATTTCCGACTGCAAGCTGAAGAAGAACCTCTCCGGCGTGAAGCGCGTCGTCGTCGTGCTCTCCGGCAAAGGCGGCGTCGGCAAGAGCACCGTCGCCGCGAACCTCGCCGCCGCGCTGGCGCACGCCGGCAAGAAGGCCGGCCTGCTCGACGTGGACGTGCACGGGCCGTCGGTGGTCGAGATGTTCGGCCTGCGCGACGCCGCGCTCGAGGCGACGGAGGACGGCACGATTTTCCCGGTCGAGTCGCACGGCGTGAAGGTGATGAGCGTCGGGCTCGCGGTCCCGGACCCGGACGCCGCGATCATCTGGCGCGGCCCGATGAAGATCGGCGTCATCCGGCAGTTCCTCGAGCAGGTCGCGTGGGGCGAGCTGGACTGCCTCGTCGTCGACGCGCCGCCCGGCACGGGCGACGAGCCGCTCACCGTCTGCCAGTCGCTCCCCGAGACGACGGCCCGCGGCGCGGTCGTCGTGACGACGCCGCAGAAGGTCGCCGCGGCGGACGTCTCGCGCTCGCTCGCGTTCTGCGACCAGCTCGCGTTCCCGGTCGTCGGCATCGTGGAGAACATGTCCGGCTTCGTCTGCCCGCACTGCGGAGAGCGCGTGGACGTGTTCTCGTCCGGCGCGGCGGACGCCCTCGCCGCGAAATACGACGCGCCGGTCCTCGGCCGCATCCCGCTCGACCCGCGCGTGTGCGCCTCGGGCGACGCGGGCGAGCCCTTCGCGGCGACGGCGGCGGACACGCCCGCGGGCAAGGCCTTCGCGGAGATCGTCGCCGCGATCGACGCCTCGGACGCCTTCGCCGCGAAGTGACGATTTCGCTTGCTTTTTGACCCGCGTTCTGGGATACTGCACGACCCATGAGCGACACCCCCGTCCGCATCGGAGAACGACTTACCCGCCTCGCGCCGCACTTCGGCGTCGGGGTTTCTTCCGCCGTGCGGTAGCGAGGCAAACGCGGCGTGCCGGCTTCCGGCCGCAACCGCCCTTCCACGACCCCGATCGCGACGCGCCGTCGCATCGGGGTCTTTCCTTCGGAAAAGACTCTTCAACCTCTCACCTCTTACCTCTCACCTCTCATCCGAAAATGAACTCCGAAACCCGCCGAATCAAAATCTTCGACTCCACGCTCCGCGACGGCGA
>JAFPUX010000587.1 GCA_017413145.1 Kiritimatiellia bacterium
ACCACCCAACCAAAGACACGGTCGCCCCGTGGGGCGCGCCCCCGCCGCCGCCCGCCGCGCCCGCAGTCGAGGCGAACCCCGCCCCCGCCGGCTTCGACGCCGCGGAAATCCGGAAACGTCCCGAAGTCAAAGCCGCCCTGAAGACCTTCGGCGGCCAAATCGTCGACATCCGCTGACCCAACCACTCAACCACCCCACCCCCCCAACCCCCAACCCCCCCACCCCCCCAACCCCAAAACCCCAAACCACCAAACCAAAAAGGACCCGCCATGCCCAACTTTTTCGAACAGGCCAAGAAAGCGCTCGAGATGCGCAACAAGATGAAGAAGATCCAGAAGGAGCTCGAAGAAACCGTCCGGGACTACGAGAACGGCGGCGTCAAGGTCTCCGCCCGCGGCGACATCTCGATCGCGGCCGTGACGGTCACGGACGAATCGCTCCTCGCCCCCGCGAAGAAGGACAAGCTCGAGCGCCTGCTTCTCGACAACGCGAACAAGGCCCTCAAGCTCGTCAAGGACGTCGCCGAGCAGCGCGGCAAGGAAGCGATGAAAGAGCTCGGCATGAGCGGCATGCTCGGCTAGCGGGCCAACCACCCAACCACCTAACCACCCAACCACCCAACCGCCGATGTCATCGCCCTTCGAGACGCTCGTGCAGGAGCTTGCGAAGCTCCCCGGCGTGGGCCGCCGCTCGGCGGACCGCGCCGCGCTGGCGCTCGTCCGCAAGGGCGCACCGGCGCTCGCGCCGCTGGAGGACGCCCTCGCGGCGGTCCGGACGGGCGTGGCGCTCTGCGCGCGTTGCGGCGCGGTGACGTCCGCCGCGGAGAACCCCTGCCGGCTCTGCACCGACCTGTCGCGCGACCGCGCGCGGCTGCTCGTCGTGGAGGAAGCCGGCGACATCCTCGCCATCGAGCGCTCGGGTGCCTGGAACGGCCTCTACCACGCCCTCGGCGGACGCATCTCGCCCGCCGCCGGCACGGGACCGAAGGACCTCGCCGTCGCGCGCCTCGAGGCGCGCCTCGCCGAAGGGACGGTGCGCGAGCTCGTCCTCGCGCTCGGCACGGACGTCGAGGGCGACGCCACCGCCGCGTGGCTCCGCGAGAAACTCGCCCCAACCGGCGTCTCCGTGACGCGCCTCGCCTTCGGCCTGCCCGCCGACAGCGGCGTCCGCTACTCCGACCCCCTCACCCTCCGCCGCGCCATTGCGGGACGCACCGCGCAATGACCGACCTGAAATCCCTCCTCAACCCGGAACAGTACGAGGCCGCGACGGCCCCGGACGGGCCGCTGCTCATCCTCGCCGCGGCCGGCACCGGCAAGACGCGCACGCTCGTCTACCGAGTCGTCCACCTGATCGAGCGCGGCTTCGGCTCGGACGAGATCCTGCTGCTCACGTTCACCAACCGCGCCGCGCGGGAGATGCTCGAACGCGCGGACGCCGCCACGCGCGGAATGGCGTCCGGCCTCTGGGGCGGCACGTTCCACCACGTCGCCAACCGCATGCTGCGCCGCTACGGGCCGAGCCTCGGGTTCCCGTCCGACTTCCCGATCCTCGACGCGGACGACCAGCGCGCGCTCATGGGCCGCTGCATCAAGGAGCTCGGCCACTCGCCCAAGGAGTTCCCCAAGCGCGAGCTCGTGCTCTCGCTGCTCTCCGGCGCCGTCAACCGCGGCCTCTCGCCCGCCGAGTTCCTCGACAGCCGCGCCGGCACCTACGACGCCTCCGTCGAGTCGATGTTGCGCGTGATGGACGAATACCGGGCTCGCAAGCGCGAGCTGCACGCGATGGACTTCGACGACCTGCTCGTGAACGCCCTGCGCCTGCTGCGCGAGAACGAGAACGCGCGCCGCGTCTACCAGGAGCGGTTCCGCCACGTGCTCGTGGACGAATACCAGGACACGAACGCGCTGCAGTCGCAGTTCGTCGACCTCCTCGCCGCGAAGCACCGCAACCTCTCCGTCGTCGGCGACGACTTCCAGTGCATCTACTCGTGGCGGGGATCCGACTACCGCAACATCATGGACTTCCCGGAGCGGCACCCCGGCACGCGCATCGTCAAGCTCGAGCGCAACTACCGATCCCGCCCCGAGATCCTCGCCGTCGCGAACGCCAGCATCGCCCACAACGTCGAGCAGTTCCCCAAGACGCTCCGCGCCACGCGCCCCGGCTCGCCGCTGCGCCCCGAGCACGTCGAGCTTTCGGACGGCCTCGCGCTCGGCCGAGAGGTCGTCTCGCTCGTGCGCCGCGCGCTCGACGACGGCTATTCGCCCTCCGACATCGCGGTGCTCTACCGCGCGCACTTCAACGCCACCGAGGCCCAGCTCGCGCTCGCCAAGGCGCGCATTCCCTATCGCATCACGTCCGGCACCGGCTTCTACGAGCAGCAGCACGTCAAGGACGCCCTCGCGCTGCTGCGCCTCGCCGAGAACCCGTCGGACGGCCTGAGCTTCGACCGCGTCGTGCAGCTGTTGCCGTCCGTCGGCGAGACCGTCTCGCGCCGCGTGTGGAACGCGCTCGGCGACCGCTTCGACGCGTCCGACCCGGACGCGCGCAAGGCGCTCCTCGACGCCCTCCCGGGCCGCTCGCGCCGCGCGTGGGAGCCCGTCGGCGAGGCGCTCGCGGCCTACCGGCGCGGCGTGTTCCCGGCCAACGTCGCCGCGCTCTTCGACTCCTTCCGCTCCTCGTTCTACGACGAGAAGCTGCGCCGCGACTTCGAGAACCCCGAGGAGCGCGGCGACGACCTCAAGGAGCTCGCCGCGGACATCGCGTCGCACGACGGCGTCCGCGCGTTCCTCGAGGACGTCGCGCTGCTCACGAACCTCGACCGCGGCCGCGGCCTCGACCCGGAGGAGCGCGAGAAGAGCGTGCTGCTCTCGACCGTCCACCAGGCCAAGGGCCTCGAATGGCCCGTCGTGATCCTGCTCTGGGTCTGCGAGGGCATCTTCCCGTCCGGCCGCGCGATGGCCGAGCAGGGCGGCGACGGCGAGGAGCGCCGCCTCTTCTACGTGGCCGTGACGCGCGCCAAGGACCGCCTGCACCTGCTGCAGCCGCGCTGGCGCAAGACGCCCGACGGCGGCTTCTTCGACTGCGCGCCGTCGCGCTTCCTGCGCGAGCTGCCGGACGGCCTGCTCGACGTGCGCCCCGACGCCTCGTCGGGCCGCCTCGGCCTGCCG
>JAFPUX010000011.1 GCA_017413145.1 Kiritimatiellia bacterium
CCGCCTCCGGCGGCGTTCGCGGGTTCGCAGGTCCGCGGGTCCGCAGGTTCGCCGCGCGGGTGGAAGCCGCTCGGCACGCTCGACGGGCTGCACGAGGCGCGGATGATGGCGCCGCAGTGGTTCCGCGCCCCGGTGCGCGAAGGGACCAACTGGCTCGTCGTCAAGGTCGCAACCCCCGGCCGCGTCGGCGAATACCGCCGCGAATGGGGCGCCAAGCTCGACGTCTTCCTCGGAGGAAACACGGACATGATCGACATCACGACCTACGGCGCCGTCGGGGACGGCGCGACCGACAACCCCGACGCCATCGGGCGCGCCCTCGCGGCCGCGGCCGCCGCGCGGGACGTGCTGCACGTCCCGACGGGCGTCTTCCTCGCGCGCCGCGTCGAGGTGCCGTGCGGCGTCGCGGGCATCCAGGGCGATTCGCCCGCGCTGTATTCGCGCGAGGGCGCGGGCTCCGTCCTGAAGCTCGCGAAGGGCGAGGCGGGCTGCCTGCTCGACCTTACGCGCGCCTCGCGGCTCTCCGTCCGCGACCTGGAGCTGCGCGGCCCGGGGCGCGACCCCGGGGCGGACCCGGTCGCCCACGGCGTCTGCGTGGACCTGCCGTCGCACGACTACCGCGGCGGCGGCGACTGCTTCGTGCTGGACGGCGTCTCCGTCGGCGGCTTCCGCGGCGACGGCCTGCACCTGCAGAACGCGGGCGTCGTCACGGTCCGCCACTGCATTGTCGGCGGCAACGGCGGCCACGGCATCCTCGCGCACGTCTGGGACGGCTGGGTGCTCGACTGCATGCTCTCGGGCAACGGGCTCTGCGGCTTCTACGGCGGCGAAAGCACCGCGTCGATGACGATCACCGGCAACCGCATCGAGTGGAACGGGATGGGCGGCGTGTGGTGCCGCAACGCCTACCGCCTCTCGCTCACGGGCAACACGATCGACCACTCCGGCTACGCGGGGATGCACTTCGAGGACAGCAACACCCTCGCGATCCACGGCAACGTGGTCTGGCGCTCCGGAAAGCCCTACGACCCGCCGCCCTCGGGCCTCCCGCCCTCGTTCCTCTCCGACCCGCTCGCGCTCTCGCAGGCGCGCTTCCTGCGCTGCCGCGGCGTCGCCTTCACGGGCAACGCGCTGCACGCCGGCCTCGAGGACGGCGACGGCGGCCGCTGGACGCCCGACTACGGCCTCGTCGTGCAGGGTCTTCAGCATTCCGCCTTCACGGGCAACACCCTCTGGGGCTGCGCGATGAAGGAGGCCGTCGTCGACCTCGGCGGCCACGGCGAAGGCTTCCTCTTCGAGGGCAACGCCGTGTCCCTCGCCACCGGCGAGCTCGACTAGGCCCCGCCGGCGCCCCGCCGCTTTTGAACCGTGAAAGACGTGAAAAGCGTGAAAAGTCCTGCTGGCGGGGCTCCGCCCCACACCCCGCCTTGCGCCCCACACCCCGCCGTTCTGCACAGTTCCGAGCGGCAAAGCCGCGACACACGGCCGAAGCCGGCGCGTTCGCGCCGTGCGAGGCCGCGAGCTGGGACCGCCCCACGCCCCGCCGTCATGCGCGAAGCCGGTGCGGCGCGCCATGCGGCGGCAAAGGCGGCGTTAGCCGTGTTTTTCTTTTCCTTGACACGGCGGCGGCCTTCCTGCTAGCATCGTCCCGGCCGGCCCCTTCGGGGCCCGGCGCCTAGGCTTCTAGGATTTTAGGATTCTAGACTTCTAGGCTTCTAGGACCCAACCGAAAGGTCCCGACCATGAAACGCATCGCCCTCTTCTTCGCTCTTCTGGCGCCGCTCGTTGCGGGCGCGGCCTATGACTACTATTGGTTCGGCGGGAGCGGCGGCTCCTGGACGAACACGGCGAACTGGTCGTCCTCGCCGACCGAATACGTCGCCGTTACGATGGGCTGGCCGCGCTCCGGATCGTTCAACGTCCATGTCGACACGGCCGTCGCGCCCGACCACCACGTGACGATCCGCATCCCGAAGCTCGCGAGCAACCCGGCGGGCTGCGGCGCGTTCGAGTTCTTCGACAGCACGGGCGCCGGGACGCTCACGCTCGCCGGCGAGCC
>JAFPUX010000588.1 GCA_017413145.1 Kiritimatiellia bacterium
CCGCCACCGCAATGAAGAATGATGAATGAAGAATGATGGATTTCATGGCTTGGTTGTTTGGTTGTTGGTGTTGTTTTGGCGAGGGAGGTCGCTCCGCGGCGGGCTGCGGCTGTGCCGCACCGGCGCGGAGCGGGCAAGGGTGGGTCAATCCATGTCTGCGGAGATTCCGTGGTCTTTGAGCCATTGGACAAGCGTCTTGGACGATTCCTCGGTGAACGGATAGTCGTCGGAGAAGGTGCGCCAGCGGAGCGCCAGACCGTGTTGCACGGCCGTGAGGGCGACCCGTTCGCCGCCCTTCCACCAGTCGATGCCCGGGTAGCCGCAGCACAGGCATTGGCCCCCGCCGGGGCCGTCCTCGAACCGGATCATCGCCGTGAAGGCGGCGATTTCGGCGGCATTGGTGATGGCGACGAAGACCTTTTGCCTGTCGATGATTTCTTCGGGGGTGCAGCAGTCGAAGCCTCCGTCCCGAACCACGATGCGGTCGGCCTCGGCGACCGTCCGGAAGAAGTACTCCTTCTCCGCGCGGGCGAGCTCCGCGCGGGAAACCCGGATTGGCGCGTTGGTTCCGACGACGAATACCATGTTCGTTTCGGCGTCCGCGTCGAGAGTCGAGATGGAGTCGGGATCGATGCCCGCCGCGCGGAAATAGTTGAGGGCGGATGGCGGCCAGAGAGGCGGGAAGGGGCGTGTTTCGGCGGGTTCCCTCGACAGTTCGTCCACCTTGCCGGAGGAATCGACCCGGAGGACGACCGTCTCGACCGTTTGGGTCCATTCCGGTTCTTCTTCGTCCGCTTCGGCGCCCTGCTTCGGCACCTCGACCTCGCGGTGGGATTCGCAGGTAAAAATCCATGCTCTGCCTTCGCCCGTCATGTCGTTGATTTTGATGGTGTAGGGATAAAAGGCTTCGCCCATGATTCGCTTCTTGTAGTCCCAGAACCGTTTGGCGGCTTCTTCCAGTGTGCGGATCGGTGCGTTCGTGGCGGGGTCTTCGGCGCGCGCCGCGACGAGCGGCGCGAGCGCGAGGAGGGGGAGGAGGGCAAGGCGGCGCATGAAGAGGGTAGAGGTTGAAGGTTGGAGGTTGTGGCAGGATCAGCGGGCGGCGGGGCGGATGGAGCCGAGGGCTCCGTCGAAGAGCGGCTCCCACTTGGCTTCTTCCTCGATCGGACAGGTGCACCAGACGGTGTAGGAGTGGTCGCGGTTCATCACGATGTAGCAGAAGACGCGGGACGGGCGCAGGTGGAACCAGACCGCGGTGCCGACGATCCTGACGACGCGGACGCCGCCGGCGGCGGTCCGCGCTTCGGCGCCGTCGAAGGAGATCGGCCCCATCTGTTCGAGGCGCGGGTCGATCGTCGCGCCCGCTTCGCGGTAGGCGGCCATGTTGTTGTTGAAAATGGTCCTGGCGACGTTCTGCATCTCGGGGCGGCCGACGCCCGAGACGAACGGGAAGTCCTCGGTCGGGGCGAACCGGCTGGGCGGGGCCATGTCCTCGACCCGGAAGGACATCCAGGCGCGCGGCAGGTCGATTTCGCCGGGCGCGGGCTGGGGCTTGCCGCTTTCGACGAGGGCGAAGAAGTCCCCGGGGGCGAGTCGCGTCCGCATGGCGCCGGGTTCCTCGCGGAAGCCGGCCGGCAAGGGCCGCTGCTCCGCCGCGAGCTCCGGCGAAACCAGCATTTCGAAGTCCCCTTCCGCGACGAGGCGCGTCCCCTTCGCCGCGACGGGGAGGGGCGTGAGCGGGGCGGCGGGCTTCGCCGCGCGGGCGAGGCCCGGAACCGGCTTGACGCGGATGCTTTCGAGAACCCGCTTCAGGGCCGGAGCGGCCTGTTTCGCATCGTCCTTCCGGTAGACCACCGCGAAGGTGAACGTGAGGTTCCCCGAAGCGGCGAAGAAGTTCTTCACGGCCGTTTCCGGGCCGTCCCCGCGTTTGCAGGAGAGGGACGCGGTCGCGCCTTCGAGCCCGCCCAGCTTCGCGGGTTTCGCGCCGCTGCAGGACACGAGCTCCCAACCGCGGGACTTCAGTTCCTCGCCCATGCCCGCGGCGATCAGTTCCTTCGGGAAGGACGCCATCAGCGACACGCGCGCCGAAATCTGTTCCGGCGTCTTGCCGGCGTCCCAATGCGCCTGGAGGACCACGGCGGACTTCGGCGCCGAGGCCGGACCCGCGAACCAGAGTTCGCTTTCCGAGCCGTCCAGGCCGGGAAGGACGTTCGCGCGCACCATCTCCGCGAGCGTCTTCGCGTCCGCCTTGCGGAACGCCGGCGGAACTTCGTAGGAGAATCCCTCGCAACCGCCGCGGGGCCAGGGCTTGCGGGCTTCGGGCGCGGCGGGCGCGACGGGGGCGGCGGCGCAACAAGCGGCGAGCGCGAGGAGGGGGAGGAGGGCGAAGCGGTGCATGAAGAGGTTAGAGGTCCGAGGTGGTCGTACGGCCGGGGATTCTAGCACAAACCGATTTCCGAGTTGTCAAGCAATTGTAAAATTTTCGTTGCGGCCGCGGGGGCGGGGTTTCAGGGGGCGGAGGAGCGGGCGGAGACTTCCTTCTCCGCCTTTTCCGCGAGCTTCGCGTGGCCGAACTGGCGGAGGCCGAGGATGAAGACGTCCTGCCCGGTGCGGCAGGTGTCGAGGAGCCGCAGGCGGTTGCCGCGCCGCCAGTCGGAAAGCCCGAGGTAGTAGAACTGCCGCAGGTTCTCCGCGATGACGAAGGGCGTGTGCCCGTGCTTGAGGCATTCCTTCAGGAGGATCAGCCGGCCGACGCGTCCGTTGCCGTCCTGGAACGGATGGATCTTCTCGAAACGGACGTGCAGGTCGAGCAGGTTCTCGAACGTCTTGGGCGCGTCCTTCCACCAGGCCAGCAGCTCCGCCATCTCCCGGTGCACCTCCGCCACGGGGCAGGTCTCCATTTCGCCCACGACGTTGTCGAGCCGCTTGTAGTCGCCCACGGCGAACCACTCCTTGCGGCTGTCGCTCGTCCCGCTCTTGAGGACGGCGTGAAGCCGTTTGACGTATTTCTCCGTCAGCGCGGCGTTCGCGGTCGCCAGAACCATGTCGACGGCACGGAAGTGGTTCGCGGTCTCGACGATGTCGTCCACGGGGACATCCGCGCCGATTTCGCCCACCGTCATCGTCTCGAAGATCCAGCGCGTCTGCTCGTGCGTGAGACGGCTTCCCTCCATGTGGTTGGAGTTGTACGTGAAGTCGATCTGCAACCGGTGGTAGAGACCGCCGGGGATCCTCGCCTTGCGTTCCGCTTCCAGGATTTCGAGGACGGATTTGGGCTGCGGTTTCCGTCGGCTCTTGCGCGCCGGCTTTTCCGCGTCGGCGGGGACGCGCCAGGCGCCGCGCTCGAACGTCGCTCCCGCGACGCGCCCCATCGCGCAGTACTCGCGCGCCTGTCGCGGCGTGACGCCCCATTTCGCGGCCGCTTCGTCGATGCTCTGGTAGTTCATGGTTCGGCTGTCCGGAAGGTTTTAGGCGCGGATTCGGAAGTTTATCCAACAAAAAACAGAAACTGATTTTTATTTGATAAACTTCCGAGTTGTGGTTGTCAAGTTCCTTCGTTCGCCGCCTAATTCTAGTGCAATTGGCTCATTTCTGCAAGAGATGTCGAACGGGGTGGCCGGCGTGGCGGGGTGCGTGGGATTGTTCACTCGGACGCGGCGGGGGCTGATGGACCGAGACCGTTCAATTCGCGTTCAAGGCGGACGTCCCGTTCGCGGATTCTTTCCTCGAAGAGCCGCCTTGATTCGTCGGATGTCACGATAAAGTCCGAAAACGGGCCTGCGAAGAGTCCGCGCTTTCTGCAGACGCGCCACAGGTTTTCGAAGAAACGATCGGCCGCCGGACCTTTGCAATGGAAATCGCCTTTCGGAGAAACGGAAGCCGAAAGAGTTCCGGCGGACGATTCCGGCCCTTTCACCAGGCCGTCGAAGAACCAGAGCGAAACCGTTTCGCCGGATTCGGTCGTGGCGACGCACTCGAAATTCAGCAGGACGCCCGGCTTGAAGCTCGGTTCCAGGCTTCCGGACGGAAACGCCTGCCGGATGTCGCGCAACGCATCCGGTTCGACGACGACGATCGTCGGGAGCGGCTCCTTGCGCGTCTTCGCCTCTTCGGTCAGGTGGATGCGCCGATTCGGATCGTATGTCGGGTTGACGAAGGAGTCGCGGCGGCGGATTTCGAGTCCGGCCCATGGTTCGCTCAGGCATTTCCGGGCGGCGCGTCCGTAGACGCACCCCGAAAGGAGCGTCGCCGCGAGGGCGAAGAGGGGAAGGAGGCGTTTCATGAGGGTCCCGGAGAAGACCCGCCTACTCGATGATTTCCTTCTCGGGGTCCTCGAAGTAGTTCAGCGTGAGCGGGATGCGGCGGCCGCGGCGTTCGACGACGACGGCGATCTTGGTCCGTTCGTCGAGGTGCGCCATCGCGTCGTCATAGATTGCGGCGATGTCGTCGAGCGTGGCGACGGGCTTGCCGCCGACCTCGCGCAGGATGTCGTTCTCCTTGATGCCGGCGCTCTCCGCGTTGCCGTCCCACGAGGTGGCGGAGACGAACAGGCCGCCGTCCGGCGCGTAGAACGAGAGCTGCGGGTTGTCGAAGCGGTTGATCTCCTTGGCGGTGAAGCCCCAGCGCGGCAGGACCTTCTCTTCGCCCTCGACGGCGCCCTTGGCGCGCGGGGCGAACGCGATTTCGAGCGCCTCGGCGCCGCGGACGACCGAGAAGACCGTGTTGCTGCCTTCGGGGACGCGGCCGAGGCGGCGCTCCAGCGCGGGCATCTGCTCCCAGGTGAGCGCGGTGACGGGCTCGCCGTCGACGGCGACGACGCGGTCGCCGGCCTTCACGCCGGCCTTGCGCGCGGGGCTGCCGAGCTCGGTGCCGGAGACGACGACGCCGTTCGTGGCGTCGAACGCCATGTTGCGGTCGAAGTCGCGCAGCGGCTGGAAGCGGAAGCCGAACCACGCCCAGCCGGCGTTGCCCTCGGCGCGCAGCGCGGGGAGCACTTCGAGGATCGTCGGCGAGGGGATCGTGAAGGCCTGGTCGCCGAAGATGATCCCGCGGGCGTTGAGGCCGACGACGCGGCCGGCGGTGTCGACGAGCGGGCCGCCGGAGTTGCCGGGGCTGATCGCGGCGTCGGTCTGGTACCAGAGCGTGTAGCGGCCGGCGCCCTCGAGGTAGCGGTCGGTGCAGGAGATGATGCCCATCGTGACGGAGCGCGCGAGGCCCCACGGCGCTCCCATGGCGAGGACGACGTCGCCGATCTGGACGGTGTCGGGCGAGAGCGTGGCGAAGGGCAGGGGCGGGGCGCCCGCGGGGCGCTCGAGCTTGAGCAGAGCCACGTCGAGGTCCTGGTCGAAGCCGAGGACCGTGGCGGGGTAGGACGAGCCGTCCGTGAGCAGGCAGCGGATCTCCTCGGCCTTGTCGATCACGTGGTGGTTCGTGAGCAGCTCGCCCTCGGGCGTGATCACGACGCCGCTGCCGGAGACGACGCCCTTCTCGTCCTTGCCGGAGCTCAGGTCCTTGCAGACGACGCGGATGTAGACGAGGGCCGGGAAGACGGCCTTCTCGGCGGCCTGGATGGTGTCGCGGAAGTCGATGGACTCGGGCGCGGAGGGGACGGACGCGCAGCCGCCGGCGAGGAGCGCCGCGGCCGCAAGGGCGGGGAGGAGGTTGGTTTTCATGCGGCCCATCATGGCGGAAACCGCCGCCGCTGTCAAGCTCGAACGAGCGGGCGTGTAATAACCTTGCTGCACGGCAACGGACGAATCTGCACGGTGCTTGTTCGCATGCGCACGCCGCTGCTGCGGCGTCATCCGTTCCGTGTGGTCGGCGGCGGACTGCACCGCCTGGGTTGCGAGCGGCGAGCCGATGCCGCGAGCGGTGGGACGATGCAAGGCGGGCGGGCCGCATGGGCGGCCCGCCCGCCTTGCGAATCCGGTTTTTTAGCCGACGACCTCCGCCCAGAGGCGGTCGAGGCGTTGGCGCGAGGCGGGCTCGGGCGTGCCGAGCGCCTGCGCGAACGTCGCGACGCGGAATTCCTCGACGAGCCAGCGGTAGCGCTCCGCGGCGGCTTCGTCGAAGGGCGGGTTTCCGTCGCGGTCGGCGACGAGCGAAACGTAGCGCTCCCACGCGGCGCGGACCGGCGCCATGCGGCGCGCGTCGCCCGCGGGGTCGAGCGAAGCGCGTGTGAGCCGGCGCAGGACGGCCTCGAGGTAGCGCGGGAACTCCGCGAGCCGCGCGACGGGC
>JAFPUX010000589.1 GCA_017413145.1 Kiritimatiellia bacterium
CTGCGGCAGCGCGTCGACGCCGAACGGGCCCCCGCCGCGGCGTTCGACCCGGCGGCCCTCGCGTCGCTTCGTTCCAAGACGGTTCTCGCGCTGCCGCCGGGCTCCGCGCCGGAGGCGGACCCCGCGCTGGCGGAGCTGCTGTCGGACTTCCGCGCGCGCGCCGTCGCGGCGCTGTTCGCGTCCGATTCGGCCCCCTACGGCCTCCTGCCGCCCCGCGCCGAGCGCGCGGTCCGCACGACGCTGCCCGACCGCCCGGTCGTGATCCTCCAGCTCGGGGCGGAGCTCCCGGACGGCGGCGCGTACCTGCGCGTCAAAGGGGCCGACGAAATCTTCGAAATCGATCCCGAAGCCGCGGCGTTGCTCGCCGCGCCGTCCTCCGATCCCGCCGCGAAGGAACCCGCACAATGAAGAAAAAGTCCCGTCTCCGCAAAATCCTGGCCGGCGCCGCGATCGCCGTCGTCGTCCTCCTCCTGTTCCTCCAATTCGGTCTCGGTCTCGCCGTGAAGCACGGCGTCCAGGCGGCCGGCCCGATGCTGCTCGGCTGCGACGTGTCGATCGGGAGCTGCCGGCTGCACCCGTTGTCCGGCGTCGTGGACATGCAGGGGGTCGTCGTGGGGCCGCCCGAAGGGTTCGACGCGAATCTCTTCGAAATGGACCGCCTCCGCGTGGACTTTTCCCCGCTGTCGGTCTTCGGTTCGGAGCCGCTGCTGATCCACGAAATCGCGGTCACCAACGTTCTCGTCACCTACGAGCTCAAAGGGCTCGACTCCAACATTTCCGCCGTGACGAAGAAGCTCGGCGCGGATGAGGAGGAGGAAGAAAAACCGGACGGGGACGCCGAAGAGGCGGAAGAACCGGACGAAACCGGAGAAAAGTCCGAAGAGACCGAAAAAGAGGCCGAGCCGGAGGAAGCGTCCGGAGACGAAGCGGCCGACGGCGGCAAGAAGGTGGTCATCGAGCACTTCGTCTTCGCGGGCGCCAAAGTGCGCGCCGCGTTCTGGGACGGCAAGGGGATCAAACCCCCGCTGCCGACGATCGAACTGACGGACATCGGCAAGAAGACCGGCGGCGCGACGGTCCTGGAAGCGGTCGGCAGCGTGTTCGGCTCGATCGGCAAGGGCGTGATCGGCCTCGTGGCCGACCTCGGCGGCGCCGTGGTCGACGCCGCGGCCGCGGTGGGCGAAGCCGCCGTCGACGGCGCGGTCGCCGCGGGCGAAGCGGTCGGCGACGCGGCAGAGGCCGCAGGCGAGGCGATCGGCGACGCCGCGGAGGCTGCGGGCGAAGCGATCGGCGACGCCGCGGAGGCGGTCGGCGACGCCATCGGAAACCTCTTCGACTAGGGCGGACCGTCCGCTGCCACGGGAGGCTGCGCGGCCGGGCATCCGCCCGGCCGCGCGCGTGTTTTGCGGCGCGGGCGGTCGGACGACATGCGTGGGGTGACTGCGCGGTACGCGCCGTCACCCCACGCGTGAATCCGCGATTTTGATCGAGAGCACCGCCACGTCGGCCGGGGTCACGCCGGTCACGCGCGCGGCTTGGCCGAGCGTGCGGGGGCGGATCCGCGAGAGCTTCTCCCGCGCCTCATAGCGCAGCGCGCCGAGGGCGAAGTAGTCGAAACCGTCCGGGATGCGCCTGGATTCCTGACGGCGCGCCTGCGCGGCGTTGCGCTTCTCCCGCTCGATGTATCCGCGGTAGCGCACGCGCAGCTCGATTTCGCGGATTTCCGCGGGCGGGAGCGGCCGGGCGCCGGGCAGGTCCGCGTAGGACACGCCGTCCCGGCAGAGCCACGTGGCGAGGTCCGCACCCCGCCACCGTTCGGACGAAAGCCGCGCGATTTCCGCGTCGATACGCGCGAGGGCGGCCTCCGTGGCGTCCAGCTCCGCCGGATCGGCCAGGCCGAGCGCGCGGGATACGCCGAGCAGGCGGAAACGCGCCGAATCCTGCCGGAGCAGCAACCGGTGCTCCGCGCGCGAGGTGAACATCCGGTAGGGTTCGTTCGTGCCTTTCGTCACGAGGTCGTCCACGAGCACGCCCAGGTACGCCTCGTCGCGTCCCAGGACGATCCCTTCCTCGCCGCGCAGCGACCGCGCGGCGTTCGCGCCGGCGAGGAGTCCCTGCGCGGCGGCCTCCTCGTAGCCCGTCGTGCCGTTCACCTGGCCGGCCAGGTAGAGGCCGTGCAGGAGCTTGCTCTCGAGCGTGAAGTCCAGGTCCCGCGGGTCGCAGAAATCGTATTCGATTGCGTAGGCGTACGCGGCGAAGCGCGCCTTCTCCAACCCCGGCACGCTATGCACCATCGCCTCCTGCGCCGCGCGCGGGAGGCTCGTGGAGAGACCGTTCGGGTAGACCAGGTTCGTGGCGGAGTCGGCCGATTCCGGCTCGAGAAAGACGTGGTGCTCGGCCCGGTCGGCGAACTTCACGACTTTGTCCTCGAAGGACGGACAGTAGCGCGGCCCGGTCCCCACGATGTCGCCGCCGTAGAGCGCGGTTTCGTCGAGGCGCTCGCGCACGATCTCGCAGGTTTCGCGCGTCGTGTGCGTTGAAAAACAGGGTATTTGCGGAAGCCGGACAGCCGGTCCGGCGTCGAGATGTTCCACGTGGAACACGCCACCGGACCGAACCTGTGAACTGACTTGTTCCACGTGGAACAACGGGCTCGGGGCATCGGGGTTCCAGGCCAGTTCCGGTTCGTGGCGGGGTTCGGCCGCCGTGACGTCCACGAGCCGGACGTCCGGCTCGGGCGAACCCGGCGCGGCGCCGGGAAAGGACGCTTCCGGGGCGTCCGCCGGGAGCGGCGCGAGCAGACCCTCCTCCTGCGCGCGGACCGCCGCGCGGGACAGGAACGGAACGGGGTTTTCCTCGCCGGGCTGGCGGGCGAGACGCGACCAGTCGACCGAGCCCGGGAAAAGCCGCGGCGGGGTGCCGGTCTTGAGACGTTCCACGTGGAACAGGGCGGCGCGGAGCTGGTCGGCGAGCGGGTTGGAAGGCGGTTGGCCGTTGCCGCCGCCGGGGGTTGTTTCGTGTCCGACGTGGATCGTCCCGCGCAGGAAGGTCCCGGCGGTGAGAACGACGCGCGCCGCCGGAACCTCGCCCGCGCGGCGCAGCGCGACGCCGGCGACGCGGTCGCCGCGCAGGAGGAGCGCAACGGTTTCGTCCTCGACAAGCGTCAGGTTCGGCGTGTGCTCCAGAATGAGGCGCATCCGTCCTTTGTAGAGGTACTTGTCGCATTGAACACGGTTCGCGCGGACGGCCGCCCCGCGCCGCGTGTTGAGCACCCGGAACTGGATTCCGGCGAAGTCCGCGTTGCGGGCCATTTCTCCGCCGAGGGCGTCGATTTCGAAGACCAGGTGCGACTTGGCGATGCCGCCGACCGACGGGTTGCACGGCATGGCCGCGAACTTGTCGAGGCGGAGCGAGACGAGGAGCGTTCGCGCGCCGAGCCGGGCGGCGGCGAGCGCGGCCTCGCAGCCGGCGTGTCC
>JAFPUX010000590.1 GCA_017413145.1 Kiritimatiellia bacterium
CTCGCCCGGCACTTCCTCGAGAAGGCCTGCCTCAAGTACGGCAAGAAAATCGACCGCTTCTCGCCGCCGGCGCTCGACGCGATGCAGGCCTACGCCTGGCCGGGCAACGTGCGCGAGCTCGAGAACTGCGTCGAGCGCGCGGTGCTCACGGCGAAGGACGACTGCATCCGCACCTACAACCTGCCGCCCGCGATCCAGGGGCCGGAGTTCGCCGAGGACCCGTTCCGCCCCGAAGAGGCGCCGAAGACGCTCGACGCGCAGCTCGACGCCTTCGAGCGCCGCATCCTCGAAGCGGCCCTGCGCCGCCACGGCGGCAACCGCTCCGCCGCCGGCCGCGACCTCGGCGTCTCTCCGCGGATGATGAACTACCGCCTCAAGCGCCTCGGCCTCCAGTAGCGCCCCCGCGCCGGAACTCCGCCGCGGCGCTAGGGCCGCGCGGACTCGCCGGCGCCGGACTCGAAGGGTTCGACGTCGAGCCGGACGACGTAGTCCGGGACGCCGTCGGGGATGGCGAGCGTCATCAGGAGCATGCTTTTGCCCTTGACGTCTTTCTGCTCGAAGGGGACGGGTTCTCCGGTGACGAGGTCGGTCGCGGCGAGAATCCGGTCGTGCGCCTGCATCCACATGCCGTATTTCGGGCTCGCCTTGTCGGGCATGCAGTGGAGCCAGACCGTCTTCCCGTCGGCGGAGCGCGTCGAAACGGTCGCCATCACCTTGTAGGCGGCGGGCTCGGTCCCGAAGACGGTGTCTCCGTATTTCCGGATCCATTCGCCGACTTCGGCGAGGCGCGTCCGGATCGTTTCCGGGATGGAACCGTCCGGCGCGGGGGCGACGTTGAGCAGCAGGTTCGCGCCGCGGGCGCGGGTGCGGACGAGACGGCGCACGATCTCGGTCGCCGTCATCTTCGAGAGCGGGTCGTCCGGGTTGTAGCCCCACGCCGCGTCGGTCGTCGACCAGCAGCATTCGAGCGGCACGCCTTCGGCGACCGTCTGGCGGTCGTTCATGTGCCCGGCGTGGTCGCCGGGGTAGTTGATCTCCCAGACCTGGAAATCCTCGCCGTCGAGCAGATCGTCGTGGCTGTTGTTCCCGATCAGGCAGGCGGGCTGGAGGCGGTTGACGAGACCGTAGAGTTCCGGCAGGCGCCAGTCGAAGCCGCTGTTGCGGCCGTGGTCCCATTCGCCGTCGAGCCAGATGCAGCGGACGGGGCCGTAGCCCGTCAGGAGTTCCGCGACCTGGTTCGTCATGAAGGCGAAGTAGGAACCGTAGTCGTCCGTGTTCCGGCCGCGCGGGTAGTCCGGCCGGCGCCAGTCGAGAAGCGAATAGTAGAAGCCGAGGCCGAGGCCCTCGTCGGCGCAGGCGGCCGCGAGCTCCTTCAGCGGATCGCGCCGAAACGGCGTCGCGTCGACGATGTCGTAGTCCGTCTGCGCGGTGCCGAACATCGAGAAGCCGTCGTGGTGTCGCGACGTAATCGTGACGTAGCGCGCGCCGGCGCCGGCGAATGCCTTCGCCCAGGCCCGGGCGTCGAAGTGCGTCGGATTGAATTCCGCCGCCTTGGCTTCGTAGTCCGCGAGGGGCATGCGGGACTGGTTGAGGTACCATTCGCCCTTGCCCCAGGCGGCGTAGAGCCCCCAGTGGACGAAGATGCCGAAGCCGTCCCGCGCGAACGATTCGCGGGCGCGGAGGCGTTCGGGCGGCGGGACGTCGGCCGCGGCGGAGGCCGCGACCAGGGCGAATGCGATCAACGAGGCGCGTTTCATGCCGTGCATTCTAGCAAAAGCGGCGGCGTTCCGCCACCCGGACGGCGCGTGGCGGGGTGCGCACCCC
>JAFPUX010000591.1 GCA_017413145.1 Kiritimatiellia bacterium
CGTCGGCCGGATCTCGCGGCTTCGCCGCTCGCGGCGGGCGGCGGAATTCGGGAGCCGGAATTCGGGTTTCGCCGGGTAGCGGGCGGCGAATTACAACCCATTGAAAAACAGAGTGTCCGACCGTAATAAAAGTTTGCGGGCGGGGTCAATCGCACCGTGGATGATTTTTGATTCCACCCCGCCACGCAGGCTCCCTCAATAGCGGACGGCGCCGGGATGAATGTCATCCATTCCCGCTTGCGGAATGCCGGAGCGAAGCGGAGAATCAACGCCCGGCCGGACGCAGGGCGGCGTAGCCGCCGCGCGGACCGGCCGGACTTGCGAGCGTTAAAGACCCAGGAGCAGCTGGCGGTTGTCGTCCGGCTTGCGGACCTTGGGGCCGCCGCGCGGCGAGACGATCGCCGGGCGGCCGTCTTCCGCGATTTCGTCCTTCTCGAGGTTCGAGAGGATTTCGCGGGCGCGCTTGAGGACCGGCTCGGGCATGCCGGCGAGCTTCGCGACGGCGATGCCGTAGCTCTTGTCCGCCGGGCCTTCGACGATGCGCCGCAGGAAGACGATTCCGTCGCCGCGTTCGCGCACGAGCACGGAGCAGTTCACGACGTCGCGGAGCGTGAGCGAAAGGTCCGTGAGTTCGTGGTAGTGCGTCGCGAAGAGCGTCTTGGCCTTCACTTCCGGCGTGTCGTGCAGGTATTCCGCCACGGCCCACGCGATCGAGATGCCGTCGAAGGTCGACGTGCCGCGGCCGATTTCGTCGAGCACGACGAGCGAGCGGGCGGTCGCGTTGTTGAGGATGTTGGCCGTCTCCTGCATCTCGACGAGGAACGTCGAACGGCCGCGCGCCAGGTCGTCCGACGCGCCGACGCGCGTGAACACGCGGTCCACGAGGCCGATGCGCGCGGCGTCCGCGGGGACGTAGGAGCCGATCTGCGCCATGACGACGAGCAGCGCGACCTGGCGGATGTAGGTGGATTTTCCGGCCATGTTCGGCCCGGTGATGACCATGATCTGGCGGCCGGGGCCGCCGAGGCGGGCGTCGTTCGGGACGAACCGCTCCGAGCCGGGCAGCTGCTCGACGATCGGGTGGCGGCCGCCGCGGATTTCGATTTCGCCGCTATCGTCGATCTGTGGGCGCACGTAGCCGAGTGCGAGGGCGCGGTCGGCCAGCGAGCAGAGCACGTCCAGTTTCGCGATGGCGTCCGCGACGCCCTGGACGTCCGCGGTGCGCGCGACGACGTGCCCGCGCAGCGCCTCGAAGAGTTCCTGCTCGAGCGCCAGGGCGCGCGATTCGGCGGTGGCGATGAGCTCCTCGCGCTCCTTGAGGGCGGGCGTGACGAAGCGTTCGCCGCCGGCGATCGTCTGCTTGCGAACGTAGTCGGACGGCACGGAGCCGAGCTGCGAGGCGGAAACCTCGATGTAGTAGCCGAAGACGCGGTTGTAGCCGACCTTGAGCTTCTTGATGCCGGTGCGCTCGGCCTCGGCGGCCTGGTAGTCCGCGACCCAGCGGCGGCCGGAGGACTGCGCGTCGCGCAGCGAATCGAGCTCGGCGTGGAAGCCGCGCCGGATCGCGCCGCCGTCGGCGGCGTTGGCCGGCGGTTCGTCCGCGAGCGTGCGGTCGATCTCGTCCACGAGTTCGGGGAGCGGCTTCAGGCCGGCGAGGATTTCGGAAAGGAGCGGCGACGGGGCGGCGATTTTCTCCAGGCGTTCGCGCAACGCGGGAACGGCCTTGAGCGAGTTCGAGATGCTCGCGACGTCGCGCGGGCCGCCGCGGCCGAGCGAGACGCGGGCGATGGCGCGCGCCAGGTCGCGCACGCCGCCGAGCGC
>JAFPUX010000592.1 GCA_017413145.1 Kiritimatiellia bacterium
ACGCCGTCTTCGCCCGCGCGATCGGCTTCGAGGGCGGCGAGTACGGCATCGCCCTGCTGTCCCGGCGCCGCCCCGGCGCCGTGCGCACCGTGCCGCTCCCGTCGCCGCACGACGAGGACCGCGCGCTGCTTGTCGCCGACTTCGGCGGCTTCGTCTTCGCCGCCACCCACCTGCCGCTGCACGACGGGGACCGCGCCGCCGCCGCCGACCGCATCCTCGCCGAGCTCCTCCCCTCGCCGAAGCCCGTCCTGCTCGCCGGCGACTGGAACGCCGCGCCGGACGGCGACACGCTCCGGCGGATCGGGCGCGGCTTCCTCCTCCTCTCCGACCCGGGCGTTCCGACGTTCCCCGCCGGCGCGCCCGACCGCTGCATCGACTACGTCGCCGTCGACCGCGAGCACGCGGACGCGTTCCGCGGCGCCACCGCCCGCGTCGTCGACGAGCCGTCCGCCTCGGACCACCGGCCCGTGATGGTGGTCGCGCCGGAGCCGCTCTAGGGCCGGTCCGGCTCGAGGCGGAAGGCGCGGACGACGAGCGCGGCGCGGTCCGCGGGCAGGACGCGGTACTGCAGGTTGATCCCGGCGACGCCGGTCGCGTCGGCGCCCTTCGGGAGGAGCCGCCGGACCGGGATGCGCACGGTCTGCCACGTGGCGGGGTCCGCGTCGATGCGGCCGCCCTCGACCGTCGGACCGATGTAGGGGCCGCTCTTTTCCGTGCCGTCCGCGAGGCGAAACCGCGCGGCGACCTGGAAGGTCTGCCCGCCCGGCCCCTCCGCTCCGAGCGGCGTGCGGCCGCTGTTCGCCTCGAAGACGAGGTCGGACGCGGCGGGGTCCGCCGGGAAGGTCGCGGGCTCGGGCAGGATCACGTTCGCGCCGCACCAGTTCTCGGAGGCGTCGGAGAGCGCGAGCACGAGCGCGCCGTCCTCGAGCGCCGGCTCCGCGCCGCCCCAGCCCTTGAGCCGGAGGCGGCGCAGGGCGAACGGGCTCTCGTCCGGCAGCTCCGCGGTGATGGCCTCGACGATTGGCGCGGTGGGGCCGCACGCGCTCTCGATGTCGATCGTCGCGATGGTCCGCTCCGGGTGCGGGTTCTCCCAGCGCAGGACGTGGAAGCCGCGGTTCTCGGAGTTCTTCCAGCCGACGACGCAGCGCGCCGTGCGCGGCAGGCCGGTGAGGCGGGCGTCGATCCACCAGTTGCCGAAGTCGCGCCCCGCGACCATCGGGATCGCGTTCGTGGTGCCGTCGGCGTAGTGCACAACGTAGCGGAACGCCTCGGCGCCGTTCTCGGGCCAGGCGCCGGCGTGGAGGAAGTAGAGCGCGTCGGCGCGGAGGTTCGCGGCGATGCCGCGGACGGCGTCGGGCAGGTAGGGCTGGCGCGTCGAGCGCAGGATCACGCACGCGCGGTCGTCGTTCTGGTCCGGGCGGATGAAGTCGAACGGGACGCCGTTGCAGTCCGTGGGGCCCCACGGCGCGTGGCGCAGGTGGTTCTCGCCCTGGTCGGTCCAGCCGCCCTCGCCGTCGTCCGCGACCGTGTCGCCGTAGGAGCGGTTCGCGACCGCGCGGAGGTCGAGGAACCGCACGCGCGCCGGGTCGACCGAGAACGCCTTCGCCTCCGCCTTCGGCGCGCGCTCGGCGAGCCACGCGGGCATGCGCGCGAGCGTTTCCTCGTAGGTCTCGACGCGCGGCTCCTCCGCGCGGGATTCGCCCGCGGCGGGGGCCTCGGCGAAGCAGGGCGCCGCGAGCGCGAGAAGGGGAAGGAGGGGGATCATGCGTTTCATTGCGCGGGCTGGGGCTGGGGTTCGGGCCGGGAGGGTTCGTCCGCGGCGGGGAGCTTGCCTTCCTTGCGGGCCCAGTCGATGAAGAAGCGGACCTGCTCGCGGAGGAGCTCGAGGGCGTCGGCGCGGAGGAGTTCTTCGCGCTTCCGCCAGTCGAGGTTCCTGCGCTCCTCCTCGCTGAGGGCGGCGAGGGCGGAGCCGGGCGCGGGGATGCGCCGCTGCGTCTTCGAATCCCAGCGGCCGCCGGCGGCCATCGGGTCGAAGAAGAGCCCGACGGTGACGGGGACGCCGTTGGTGCGCGTCCCGAGATCGGCGCGGAAGCGCTCGGCGCGGCGCGGAAAGTCGAAGCCGGAGACGGAGCACCACACGCCGGGCTGGCTGTCCGCGAGCCTGTCGTGGTCGGAGGAGGACAGATACTCGAGGAGGATCGAGCCGTCCTCGGTCGCGAGGTCGAAGACCCACGAGGCGGGCTCGGTCTTCTGCGGGCGGCCGGGGTCGCCGTCGCCCGACAGGAACGCCCAGTCGTCCTCCTTGGGCGCGTCGGCGCGGCGCGGGGCGCTCCAGTCGGTGCGGGTGCGCGCGAAGCCGGTGAGCTCGTAGGCGTCGCGCAGCTTCACGCCGGCCTTGGCGAACTCCTGCTCGATGAGGTTGAGCGCCTCGCTTTCGGAGAGGATGGTCGGCGGGTCGACGGCGACGCAGCCGAACGAGCCGCGGCCCTCCTCGTCCATCGCCTTCTGCAGGATGGGCGCGACGACGGTCGCGACGGCGGCGCGCTCGGCCTCGGCGCGCGCGGCGGCGGCCGTCTCGTCGGCGGACGGCGGGACGG
>JAFPUX010000593.1 GCA_017413145.1 Kiritimatiellia bacterium
CGCCGCCGCGGCCGCGGCCGGTTTCGCGCGTCGCCGCGTTGCGCCCACCGCGGTTGTTGCGGTCGCGCCCCCCGCGCCCGCCGCCGCCGGGCTTGGTCGGGTTCCACGAAACCGCGGACATCGGCAGCTGCACGCAGCGCACGAGGACGTCCGGGTCGGCGCCCTTCTTCTGCGGACGCAGCGCGAGCGTCACCAGGACGTGGTCCGGGATGCGGTTGCTCGCCGTCCATTCGTCGATCCATTCGAAGGGCTCGTCCGGCTCGATCGCCTTCTGCGGATCCTGCATGCGGCAGTCCAGCCCGACGACGCGGTCCGAGAGCAGCAGCGGTTCGACGTCCTCGTCCGGGTCGAAGTCCTCCGCCTGGCCGACCGTCTGCCACGCGGCCACGTAGAGCCCCGGGCCGTCGCCCGCGTTCGAATCCTCCACGTAGAGCCGCACGCGGTGCGCCGCGCCGGCCCACGGCGTGTCCTCGCCCACGAGCGAGTTGCCGATCTTGACCCACGAGATCGAGTCGCGCGCGCTTTCGCCGTCGCCGCCGTCCTCGTGCTGGAAGCCGAAGTCCCAGTCCGGCTCGCCGTTGGCCGGGTAGTAGGCGGAGCGCAGCGCCATGACGACCTGCTCCATGACGCCTTCGCCGTCGTGCGACTCCTCCGCCATTTCCGTGCCGGCCCGCCACGCCTCGACGCCGACGCCCATCACGAAGGCGACGGTCGTGGAGACGATGCCCAGGATCGCGACGGCGACCAGGATCTCCAGCAGCGTGAACGCGGCGCGGCCGCGGCCGTTCGCGATCCTCTTCACCGCCCGACCCCCTGTCCCGAGTTCGCGGAATCGGCGGCGCCGGAGCCGCCGGAACCGCCCGGCCAGTGGAGGAGCCGCTTGACCGCCAGTTCGCTGCCCGGCCCGCCGCGGCCCTTGCGCGCCGCGACCGTGACGACGTAGATTCCGTCTTCGTCCTCGTCCTCCTCGACCGTGCGCTCGTAGGTCCAGCCTTCGAGCAGGCTCCCGTCCGGGGAAACCTCGAGGTCGTCGACCGGGTCGTTCTTCACGAAGAACGGATGCTCCGCGTCGCCGCGCGCGATGACGTTCGACGCCTGCCGCACGACGCCGGCCGCGCGGAAGACCTCCATGCAGGCGGTCATGCCCTCCATGATGCCGACGAGGCAGACGCCGAGGACGAACACGGCGAGCAGCACCTCGACGAGCGTCATGCCGGAACGGCCGTTGTCGGCGGGGCGTCTCATTCGCGGTCCTCCGGGGAAAGCACGCGCGGCGTGCCGACCGCGCTCACGGAGACGTCGAGCCAGCCGCCGCCGGCGTCCTCGGCGTCCTTTTCGCGCACGCGCCAGCGGTGCGGGCGCACCGTGCCGTTGGCGCGGTAGTGCACGACCACCTCGCCCGACCGCGCCGCGCCGGGATCGTCGTCCGCGCCGCGGCGGTTGTCGCGCACGGTGTCGCGGAAGCCCTCGAACGAAACCGACACGCCTTCGAGCGTCCGCTCGAGATTGACCGTGTCGGCGAACGAAACCGTGGCCGGCAGCTCGCGCCCCGCGGCGTCGGAGACGACCGCGAGCGCGTTCGTTCCGGCGTCGCCGGCGGCGTGCAGGCGGCTCTCGCGGTCCTGCGCGGACATCGCCAGGCCGAAGCCGCCGGCGAGGTTCGCGTTGCGGCGGGCGCTCGTCTGGAGCAGCTCGTCCGTGTAGCCGACGTCGTTCGTGTAGGCCGCCAGGTCGCTCAGGCCGAAGCGGGACGCGCTTTCGCGCTCGCGCGCCACGACGCGCAGCGTCCCGGCGTCGAGGTCGACGGCGAGGTCGACGGGCGTCTGGTTCAGCAGCGCCATCGAATGGGCGTAGCGTCCGGCGGCGGCCAGCTCGCGCGCGCCGGTTCGGAGGCTTCCGCCGGAAAGCATGCCGCCGACCGCCGGCGCCACCACCGCGGCGAGGATGCCGAGCAGGACGACGACGAGAAGGACTTCGAGCAGGGTGAACCCGGCTTTTCTCACTTGCCGCGGTTCACGATGTCGTCGGACGTGTTCATCTGGCCGTCGGCGCCGGCGCTGCGGATCTCGAGGAAGCCGCCGTCCACGACGCGGAGCTGGAACTCGTTGCCCCAGCCGTCCTGCGTGGGCTTCTTCGGGTCGAGCAGCGGGCGCATGCCGTCGGCGGAGGACTTGAGCTCGTCGACGGAATTGGGGTAGCGGCCGACCCGCACCTCGTACGCGGCGGCGGCCGTCTCGATCGAGCGGATGCTGTCGCGCGTGGCGTTCGCGCGGGCGTCGCCCGCGACGCCGCCGAAGTTCATGACGACGCCCGCCGCGAGGACGCCGAGGATGGCGATGACGAGCAGCAGCTCGACGAGCGTGAAGCCGCCGCGGGCGGCGGAGAGTTTCTTTTCGGTCGTGGTCATGGATCGTTCCTCCGGTCTTGTGGTCGGGTGGTCTTGTGGTCGGGTGGTCGTGGATCATTCTCCGCGCAGGGCGGCGGCCGCGGCGGCGGCTTCCGCGGCGCGGCCGCGGATGTAGTCGGCCGTTTCGGGGCCGGCCTTGTTCGCTTCGAGCGCCTCGGCGTAGAGCTTCGCGGCTTCGTCGTAGGCGGCGAGCGCCTTGGCCTTGTCGCCGGCGTCGCGCCAGATGCCCGCGATGCGGACCTTGTTGTCCGCGACGATCGTCGCGCGGGCGTGGACGACGCCCGTCGAGGGATCGGGCTGGTCTTCCTCGGGCAGCATCGCGACGAACGCGTCGAAGAGTTTCGCGGCCTCGGCCCAGTTCTTCTCCGCGAGGGCCTTGTGGGCGCGGATCTTCGTCTTGGCCATTTCGTGCCACGCCCCGTCGCGGTCCGGGATGCCGGCTTCGAGCACGGCGAGCGCGGCGTCCCAATCCTCGAGCAGGAACGAGGCGTCCAGGTCGTAGGTCGAGAGGATCGCGCGGTCGGCCGGGTCGGAGAGACGCGCGGCGATCGCCTTGCCGAGCGCGAAGGTCTCGCGCAGGACGTCCTTGTCGCCCGACACGTCGTAGAAGTGGCGCGAGTAGATCGACGAAAGGGACGACGGCGCCAGCGACGTCTGCGTCATCAGGCGCGAGAGGCGCGGCGGGAACCGCGCGGGGTCGGCCGCGGGGCCTTCGAAGACGACGCCGGCCCATTCGCGGGCGGCGAGCTGGAACGTGCGCGGGAGCTTTTCGAACCGGTCGTCGAGCACGACCGCGGAGGCCATCTGGTCGAGAGCCTCGAAGTTCCCGGCGCGGCGCGCTTCCCCGAGCGCGTAGCGCAGCGCCTGCAGGAGGTCGAGGTCCGAGCCGCCTTCGACGAGCGCCGGCAGCTTCGCGGCGACGCCCGCGAAATCGCCCTTCGCGGCGAGCAGGCGCAGGCCGATCGCGTCCGCGGGCGGCGCGAGCTCGGGCGCCGCGGCGCGCATCGCGTCCGCGACGCCCGCGGCGTAGTCGAGCTTGCCGGACGAAATCGCGCCGACGGCGATGCGGGCGCAGAACGGGCCGATTTCGGCTGGCGGGAACGTCGCGAGCGCGTTCGTCACGACCGCGAGCGAGCCCTCGGGGTCGCCGTTCGCGAGCAGGCGCGAGGCGACCCAGTCGGTCGCGGCGAAGCGCATGTCCTGCGGCAGGTCCTGCGCGAGGAGCGTGCGCGCCCAGTCGAGCGCTTCGTCCGCGCGGCCCGTCTCGAGCAGGTAGCCGTAGATGATGTCGCGGCTCGCGGAAACCTTGTCGGGAACGGTGCGCAGCTCGCCCAGGTACGTGCTCTTCGCCAGCTCGACCTGCTCGGTGAAGAGAAGGAAGCGCAGGCGCGAACCGCGCACGAGTTCCTCGAAGGGCTTGAGGGCGGGATCGTCGTCCGCCTCGAAGAACGCCTGGGTCGCGCCGTTCGTGTCGCCGGCGGCGAAGAGCCCTTCGATCTTCGCGAAGAAGTCGTAGATCGGCTTTTCGTCCATGACGGCGACGGGCTCGCCGTCCGCCTCGGGTTCCTGGGCGGGAGCGGCGAAAGCCGCCAGGCAGAGCCAGGCGGCGGCGAAACGGGACAGGATGCGGAGCTGCATGTCGGATCTCCCTTGGGAAGAAAATGGAGCG
>JAFPUX010000594.1 GCA_017413145.1 Kiritimatiellia bacterium
CTCGCCGCAGCGCATCCACGAGGTGGCCGAACGGATCAACGAAATCCATCGCGCCTCGCTCGGCGGTCTTTCAGCCGCCGAGAAGGCCGCCGGATCTCCCGCCGCATGACCCGCCGCCTCATTTCACTTGCAATTCACCGCCGCGAAAAAAACGCTTGCAACACGGACCGGTTTTTCCTAGACTCCCGCGCCCATCCAACGAAAGGGCGCCGTTTTCGCACCCCCGACAACCCCTAGCATCGAAAGCAACAGGAGGAAACAAACACATGCCCAGGAAAGCAACCCCCAAGGCGGCCACTCCCGCCGTCAAGAAAGTCCGCAAGGCGGCCAAGCCCGCCGAGCCCGCGCCCGTCGCGAAGACGCCCGCCGAGCCCAAGAAGGCCCGCTCCGTCTTCACGTTCCGCGGCGACCCCGGCAGCGTCGTCTACCTCGCCGGTTCGTTCAACAACTGGGACCCGCAGGCCACCAAGATGGTCGACAAGTCCGGCGACGGCATCTACACCGTCTCGGTCACGCTCGCGCCCGGCATCTACGAGTACAAGTTCGTCGTGAACGGCGTCTGGACGCTCGATCCCGATCCCGACCGCGACTGGACGCAGAACGGCCTCGGCACGCTCAACAGCGTGTACCGCGTCGGCTGAGTCCGGCAGGAGGAACCGGGCCCGACGCTGGAAGACCGGGCGCCGCGAAAGCGGCGCCCGGTCCCTTTTTTGCGCTATGCAACGCGCCGTCGCGCGCTACCAGGCGCTCCACTTCGGCCGGACGTCGAAGATGGCGGCGAGCTTCTTCGGCGCGGCCTTCGGGCGGCGGTCGTAGGTGTAGACGCCGTTCTGCTCCTGCTCCACGTCGGTGAGCTGCGTGTAACACCAGCCGGCGAGCTCCTTCATCGAGGCGAAGAGCTTCGTCTGCGCGGCGATGCGGTCGAGGAAGTCCGACTCCTTCGTGAAGCAGAGGCCGTTGTAGCCCCAGCCCGTGCCGCCCTTGCGGTCGGCCGGCAGCAGGTACTTGAACCCGCCCCATTCGTCGAGCAGGAAGGGTTGCCCCTCGTAGGGCGGCTCGGCCGCGGGCGTGTTCGACGCGATGCGGCGGTCGCCCTTCTTCGGCAGGAGCCAGTCGCGCTGCTCCTTCGGCGTGGCGCGATAGCTGTGGACGGTCCAGAGGTCGGTCTTCCAGTGCACGTAGCCGCTTGCGTCGTTCACGGGGCGCGTCGGGTCGATCGCCTTCGTGAGGTCGTAGAACGTCTGCACGAAGCGGCGGTACGCGGCCATCGTCGGGTTGTCCGGCGCGGCGTTCGGGCCGCCGTTCCAGACGTCGAGGCCGTTGCCGGTCGACTCGTTGAGCGGCGACCAGCCGACGATGGACGGGTGGTCGCGCAGCGCGGCGACGACGGCCTGCCACTCCTCGAGGAAGTTGCGCTGCGCCTCGGGGATCGCGGCGTTGAAGCCCCAGCTCGGGTATTCGGCCCACGTGAGGTAGCCGAGCTTGTCGGCCCAGTAGTGGAAGCGGTCCTCGAAGACCTTCTGGTGCAGGCGCGCGCCGTTGAAGCCCATCGCCATCGAGCGCTCGATGTCGGCCTTGAGCTCGGCGTCCGAGGGCGCGGTCCAGACGCCGTCCGGGTAGAAGCCCTGGTCGAGCACGAAGCGAAGGAAGACGGGCTCATCGTTGAGGAGGATGCGGTTGCCCTCACACGAAATTTTCCGCATCGCGAAGTAGCTCTCGACCTTGTCGATCGCCTTGCCGCCGCGTTCCACGGTAAGCGTGAGGTCGTAGAGGAACGGGTCGGAGGGCGACCACGGGCGGACGTCCGGAATCGCGAGCGAGACGGGCGCGCCCTGCACGGCGGGGACGTCGCGCTCCGCGACGATCTCGCCGCCCGCGCGCACGACGGCGCGGAAGCGGTCGCCGGCCGCGACGGAAAGGAAGCGCGGCTCGAGGACGACCTCGCTCGTGTCGAGGTTCGGCGTCGTGCGGCAGCCGGCGAGGCCCTGCGGGTGGACCGCCTCGGCCCAGACCGTCTGCCAGATGCCGGTGACGCGCGTGTAGTGGCAGCCGGCCGAAAAGTAGCGGCCGCTCTGCTTGCCCTCGCCCTGCTTGTCGGAGCGCGTCTCGTCGTGCGCGTGCACGACGAGCGTCTGCTTCGCGCCGGGCTTCGCGAGGTCCGTGACGTCGAGCGCGAACGGCGCCGAGCCGCCGTTGTGCGAGCCGGCGTATTTCCCGTCGAGCCAGACTTCCGCGAGGAAGTCCACGCCGCCGAAGCGCAGGAGGATGCGCTTGCCGGCCCACGCCTTCGGGAACGCGAGCTCGCGGCGGTACCAGACGTCCTGCATGAAGTCGACGTCGGCGACGCCGGAGAGCTTCGACTCGGGGCAGAACGGCACGACGATCTTCTTGTCGAAGAGCTCCTTCTTCTCGACGATGCCGCGCTCGCGCGCGGAGCCGGTGCGGTCGATGCGGAAATCCCAGGTGCCGTTGAGGTTCAGCCACGCGTCCTCGCGGCGGAACTGCATTCTGGGGTACTCGGGGCGGGGAAGGCTTGTGTTCGTTTTTTTCATGGGGGATCGGGGGAAATCAGATCGTCCGGGCGAACGCCGCGATCGCGGACTGCTTCGCCGCGGCCCAGGCGCGCGGATCGGGCGCGAAGCCGTCCGGCACCGGCACGAGCGGCGCGCCGCAGGTCGTGCAGCATCCGCCGCCGCGCCGCACGGGAGCGCCGCAGGCGGGGCACGTGCGCTCGAGGAGTTCGCCGCAGACGGCGCAGTGCGCGCCGTCGCCCGCCGAACCGAGCGGCAGGAGCAGCAGCTCCGGGCCGACGAAGTACGGCAGGTTCGAAAGGCAGTCGGCGTTCGGGCAGAACGCGAACCCGAGCGGCAGCGCGGCGGCGACGGACGCGGCCGCCGCCGCTTCGGGCGGCACGACGCCCGCCGGGAGTTCCACGCCGACGGCCTCCGCGATCTTCGCGAGCGTCTCGCGCGAAACCGCCGAGATCCGGCCGCCTTCGAGCATCGAAAGGGCGGACTGCTTGCAACCGACCTTCTCCGCGAGCGCGCTCTGCGTGAGGCCGGCCGCCAGGCGTCCGCGTCGAAGCGCGACGAACCAATTCCGGGGCGTGTCCATGACGGCGAACATCCTACCGCATTCGCCCCCCGGAGCGCAAGAGAAACTTATCAACACTTGTTTATATAGCTGTTGATATTTTCCGATGTATCCAACTTGTTTTCAATGGACTATGCTTGAAATATCAATCCGAACGATCTTTTATGAACCGGTTATGGACAACCGGGGACAGGCTTCGCAAAACTGAAAATCATCCACGGTGCGATTGACGGATTGGGGCAAGCCGCTCGACGGTTGCGCATTTGAGGACGGGCTTGCGTTTGGGGCTTCCGGGGACAGGCTTGCGTGCGGAAAGACGGCGTGGTAGAATCCGGTGCCATGCGCGCGAAGGAACAAACGCTCGGGGAACTGCTCGCGGGACGGATCGTCCACGTGACGCCGTCGTTCCAGCGTCCCTACGGCGGGACGGAAGACGCCGTCGCCGCGACGGTCGCCGCCGCGGTCGCGGTTTCGGCGGCGCCGGAAGACGCCCCGCCGGAGTTGCTCGGCGGGCTCGTGACGCGCGAGTTGTCCGGCCGGGACGGCATCCGCAAGGCGCTGCTCGTGGACGGCAACCAGCGCCTCGCGACGCTGCTGCTGATTCTCCTGGCGTTGCGGGACCGCCTGCGCGGAATCGATCCGGACGCCGCCGCGCGTCTCGACGAAGCCTGTTTTCTCAACCCGGACGCATCCGCGCCGTTCCGGTTCAAGTATTTGGCCGCGAAAGCCGACCGGGCCGCATTCGAAGCCGCCGCGGCCGGCGGCCCCTTCCCGGATCCGGCCCACCCGATGGCTCGGGCGGCGGCCCGCGCCGCGGCCGCGTTCGCGCCGTTCGGCGCGGCGGAGCTGTCCGTTCTCGCGAAGCGGTTGCCGTCCGCGTTTTCGTTCGTCGTCTTTTCCCTGTCGCCGGACGACGACCCGTATCCCGTCTTCAAGCTCTTCAACGCGCGCGACGACCGGGCGACGCGCATCGGCCGCGACGTCTACGGCCGGTTCGCGAGCGACCCGGAACTGATGGACCTGGTGGCCGGCGGCGAATCGCAGGAGGTCGAATTCAAGGCGCACGGCATCGTCACGGCGCGCGAAGGGAAAAAAGACGCCCCGCGCGACGTCGCGACGCTCGTCCGCGCCATCGCGGCGATGCTCAACGGACCGACCGGCGGCACGATTCTCGTCGGCGTCGCGGACGACGGAGACATCTGCGGCGTCGAAGACGAATACGCGCTCGCGGACCGCGGCAAGTCGAACTGGGACGGTTGGCAGCTGCGCCTGGCCAACACGCTCCGGTCGCGCCTCTCCGCGCGCAACGCGTTCCTGCACTGCACCATCGAACGCCGCCGCGTCGGCCCGCACGACGTCTGCCTGATCCGAGTGACTCCCTCCGACGAGCCGGTCTACGTCGACAAGCGCCTTTTCGTCCGGACGTTCAACCAGACCTCCGAACTCCTCGGTCCGGACCTGGTCGACTACGTCGCCCGCCGCTTCCATTCCCAAGCCTGATTGCGCCGCGTTTCAACTCCGTTTTGTTGAAATTCCAATTTGATGGATTTGATTTTTTAAGGGGTCTGTCCCCTTAAAAATTCCAACTACCTGGCTGGACGATGAAAAACCGGCGGGTCGCGCAAGGACGCGACCCGCCGGTTTTTGGAGAATCCGCAAAGGGGACGCTAGGCCTTTTTGGCGGCGCGCTTGGCGAGCTCCTGGACCACCTTTTTCGGGCGGAGGAGCTTGGTGCGGATCGCGAGGGGCGACATCTTGTCGGCCTCTTCCTGCGGAACGCCGAGCGCGACGAGGCGCTTCTTCTGCGCCTTGAGGCGGCGGTTGCGCTCCGCCTCCGACTTGCGGGGGCGGCGGTTGTGCTTGAGGCGTTCGACGTGGTCGTGCGACTGGAGAGACATTTCGTTTCCTCCTTACTTGGCGGGCTCTTCGGCGGCGGGCGCCGCGTCGGCCGCGGGTGCGTCCTTCTTCGCGACGGGCTCGTTCACCCAGGACAGGACGGCCATTTCGGAGCCGTCGCTGGCGCGCTGGCCGAGCTTCACGATGCGGGTGTAGCCGCCCTGGCGGCCTTCCTGCATCGGGACGATCGTGTCGAAGAGTTCCTTGACGGCGGCCTCGTCCTGGAGGCGGGCCATCGCGGCGCGGCGCGCGGGCACGCCGCCCTTGCGGGCGGTCGTGACGAGCTTCTCGGCCGCCTGGCGGGCGACCTTGGCCTTGCGCAGCGTGGTGCGGATCGACTTGGCCTTGACCAGCCCGGCGACGAGCATGTCGACGAGCGCTTCGCGGTGGGACTTGGACCGGCCGAACTTGACGTTTTGCTTTCTGTGGCGCATGGTGTGCCTTCTTGCGTTCGATGTTTGCTTTTATTCGGCGTCGGATTCCTCGTCCCCGGCGGGCGCCTCGCCCTCGGGCGGCGGGAGCATGCCGAGGCGCAGGCCCATCTGGGCGAGCTTCTCCTTGATTTCGGAGAGCGACTTCTTGCCGAAGTTGCGGAACTTGAGCATGTCGTTCTCGGTGCGGCTGCACAGTTCGCCGACCGTGGCGATGTTCGCCATGTTGAGGCAGTTGGCGGCGCGGACCGAGAGTTCGATCTCGTTGACGTTGAGCTTGAACTTCGCTTCGAGGTCCTCCTGGCTGGCGGCGTCGAGCGGCAGGGCGCCCTCGTCTTCGTCGACCAGGTCCGCGTTGTAGCCCACGAACACGTCGAGGTGCTGGCGGAGGATGTCGGCGGCGTGCACGAGCGCGTCGTCCGGACCGACGCGGCCGTCGGTCGTGATCTCGAGGGCCAGCTTTTCGTAGTCGGTCTGCTGGCCGACGCGGCAGTTGGACACTTCGAAGTTCACGCGGGCGACCGGCGAGTAGATGCGGTCGAGCGGGATGACGCCGATCTCCTGCTGCTTGGGCGTTTCGTCCGGGCGGGCGGGGTCCGGATCCCACGAGGCCTGGCAGAAGCCGCGGCCGCGCGTGATCTTGACCTCCATCTCGAAGGAGCCGGTCTCGTTCACCGTGCAGATGTGGTGCGCGGGGTTGAGGACCTCGATCGCGGAGTTGGCTTCCGCCAGGTCCGCGGCCGTGACCGTGCACGGGCCCTTCTTCTTGATGTGGACGAGGATCGCGTCCTTCGTCGGGGTCTTCGCCTTGACGAGCGTCTTCTTGAGGGCGAAGACGATTTCGGTCACGTCCTCGCGGACGCCCGGCAGCGAGCAGAACTCGTGCGGGGCGCCGGTGATGCGGACGGACGAAATCGCCCAGCCTTCGATCGAGGAGAGCAGGACCCGGCGGAGAGAATTGCCGATCGTGCGGGCGTAGCCGATCTCGAAGGGCTCCGCGGTGTAGCGGCCGAAGGTCGGCGAGGCCGAAGCGTCGTCCTTGACGACGTGCTTCGGCATTTCGAAGTCATTGAGGCGGATGGGCATGGTTCCTCCTTGGGAGGGAAGTGGATTAGCGGGAGTAGAGTTCGACGACGGTCTGCATGTCCAGCGTCTCCGGAACCTCTTCGGGCTGCGGGGCGCGCAGGAACGTGCCGGTCTTCGTCGCTTCGTCCATCTGGAGCCAGTCGCAGGCCTTCTCGCGCGGGTGCTTGAGGGCCTCGACCACGCACTCCATGTTGCGGTCGCGCTCGCGGACGCCGACCTTCTGGCCGGCCTTCACGATGCAGGACGGGACGTTGACGACCTTGCCGTCGATCTCCACGTGGCGGTGCGTCACGAGCTGGCGCGCGGCCGGACGCGACGGCGCCAGGCCGAGACGGTAGACCACGTTGTCCAGGCGGCTTTCGCAGAGCTGCAGCAGGATTTCGCCCGTGTTGCCCTTCGAGGCCAGCGCCCGTTCGTAGAACTTGCGGAACTGCTTCTCCAGCATGCCGTAGACGTACTTGGCCTTCTGCTTCTCGCGCAGCTGCAGGCCGTAGTCCGTCGCCTTCTTGCGGCGCTTCGGGCCGTGCTGCCCGGGCGGGAAGTTGCGGCGGTCGAGGTACTTGTCGGGGCCGTAGATCGGCTCCCCGAAACGGCGGGAAATCTTGGTCTTGGGACCGGTGTAGCGTGCCATGGCTTAAACCTTCCTTCTCTTGCGCTGGCGGCAGCCGTTGTGCGGCATGGGGGTGATGTCCTTGATCGCCGAGACGGCCATGCCGCTCGTGGCGATCGCGCGGATCGCGCTCTCGCGGCCGGCGCCGGCGCCCTGGACGAGGATCTCGACCTCGTGCATGCCCTTGGCGATGGCGGCCTTCGCGCATTCCTGCGCGACGAGCGTTCCGGCGAACGCGGTGGACTTGCGCGAGCCCTTGAAGCCGGCCTTGCCGGCGGAGCTCCACGCGAGCACGTTCCCGCGCGTGTCCGTGATGCAGCATTGCGTGTTGTTGAAGCCGGCCGTGATGTGCGCGACGCCGGCCGGGATCGAGCGGCCGCGGCGCTTGGCCTTGGCTTCGTCTTCCGGGGTCGCCTGCGCTTCGAGCACGTCGCCCATCACGATGCGCATCGCTTCGGAGATGGCGGGCTTCTTGGACGCCTCCTCGGCGGCCGGGGCCGGGGCGGCCTCGGGCGTCTCGGGGACGGGAGCGGTGTTCGTTTCTTCGGACATGGTCTTCCTCCGTTACTTGGACGCCGCCTGCTTCATCGCGTTGCGCTCCGCCTTGTCGCGGACCGCGCCGACGGTGTGCTTGGCGCCCTTGCGGGTGCGGGCGTTGGTGCGGGTGCGCTGGCCGCGGACCGGAAGGCCCTTGCGGTGGCGCGTGCCGCGGTAGCTGCCGATCGAGATCAGGCGGCGGATGTTCTGCGAAACTTCGCGGCGCAGGTCGCCTTCCGTGTGGAAGCCTTCGGCCTGGATCGCGTCGATGATCGCGCGGATTTCGTCCGCCGTCAGCGTGCTCGCGCGCTTGCCCGGGTCGATCTTGGCGACCTCGAGGATCTTCTTGGCGCGGGTCGGCCCGATGCCGTAGATGTAGCGCAGCGAAATCTCGATGCGCTTGTTGTCGGGAATGTCGATACCCATCAGACGAGGCATGTCTTGGTCTCCTCAACCCTGTCTTTGTTTGTGACGCGGATTGTCGCAGATCACCCGGACAACCCCCTTGCGGCGGACGATCTTGCATCGTTCGCACAATCTTTTGACTGAACTGCGCACCTTCATCGGTGTTTCTCCATGGTTCGTGTGGAAAAGTGCGGAAGAGTCTATCATGAATCGAAACCCAATGCAAGCGAAAAATTGCACTTTCTTCAAAAAATTTTTTCTCGCGCCTCGAGTGCGGGTTGTCGGCCGCGGAAATACTAAAACTTCCGGTATGTCGTATTGATTTTGACCTTTGCTTCTATTTTGAAGAAAGAATCGGATTGATGAATTATTAACACTTTTCACTGTATGGTCATCCCCGCCGATTCGCAGAAACCGCCGCGTCGGCCGCCGCCGCGCCGACCGGCCGCACCCCATGGAATCAATCAACCGAAAAAAAAAGGCTTGCAAATCGAACCGTTTTTTCGTAGACTCCCCGTCGCTCCGGAGTTTCCGCGCCCCGGATTCCGCAAAACCGCCCGACCGGCGATGAAAAAAACGATCGTCCTCCTGTCGCTTCTGATGGCGTCCGCGAATGCTTTTTCCGCAAGCATTCTGTGGATGAGCATCCCGACTCTGACGCATCTCCGTTACAAAGGCGACGACGTTTCCGTGGCGGATTATCTCAACGCGCGGAACTTGCAGATCAACACCATGCAAGTCACCATTTCCGATATTGCAAATCCCGGCGCCGGAGCGCAGGAGTATGTGTTGTTTTTCCCCGGCGAGGACGAATACGGCAACGTGGACGAAGACGATTGGGTGGCCGTGACCGTCGATACCGAAAACGGAACGACGGACGTGGCGTGGATTCCGGTTTCTCTCGGCGATTATGCCGATGAATCCGGCTGGAACGTCATCCTGCAGCTGGGATACGTCCCCGACAACTGGGACGGAACCGGTCAAGTTCCGTTCGAATGCATCGCGTATGCGACCGACACGATCGACAATCTCGACTCCCACGTTTCCGTCCAGTTTGATACGTCCACGCCGGGCTTCACGCCTTGGGCTCCGACGCAGTTCATCGCCGTTCCGGAGCCGGCGACGTGTGCGCTCGGCCTTCTCGGCGCGGCGTTGCTCCTCCGGCGCCGGAAACGGACCGCCGCGTAAGGCGGTTCCTCAACCGGGAGGGCGGCCGTCCCCGGCCGCAGCCGAGAGCGATCCGGACGATGCACGTGGTGCGCGCCGCAAGCGGCGCGCGCCACGCGCGAATCCGCGACCCCTACGGCAGCAGCAGGCCGAACGCCGCGAGCGTCTTGGCCTGGTTGTTCACGACCCCTTCGTCCATGCCGATCGCGAAGTGGCAGTCGGAGAAGGTGTACATCGACGCGCTGTCCGTCCGCGGCTCGGGAACGGCGGTCTCCTTCCAGTTGTAGCCCTGGCCCGACTGCACCGGTCCTTCGCACTGCAGGCCCGCGACCGGTCCGTTCGGGCTGTAGCGGCTGTTGTGCAGCGGCGCGTGGATGCGCCGCCCGCCGAAGCCCGTCATCCAGCAGATCGACATCGGGTTGCATCCGAGCGTGTTGTCGCAATTGCGCACGATCCATTCGCGGTACTTCTCGTCGCCCGTGACGGCCCACGCGTAGATGATCGGGTGCAGCATGTTCTCGTACGCGCCCGTACCCCAGTTGATCGGCGCCCACGGGTGGCGGATGAACGGGTACGCGGCGTTCTTCACGGCGTTGACGAAGTCGTCCGCGTCGCGCACGAGGGCCTTCTTCGCGGCCTCGCGCACCTCGGGGTCGGTCTTCGCCTCCGGCACGCAGTGCACGTAGGCGTAGGCCGCCGCGCGGTGGTCCCAGGCGTTGTCCCGCTGCACGGGCGCCTTCGGGTCGTTCTTCCACGGCGTCTCGGCGACGAACGCGTCGTTGTACTTCGCCTCGCCCGTCGCGGCCAGCAGGTGCGCGGCGGCGTAGGCGCGCGGGGACGACCAGGAGTCGCCGCGCTTCTTCGGATCGGACGGCGGCATCTCGCCGTCGGCCCAGTCCCACGCCTTGCGGGCGCGGACGAGCAGCAGCGCGGCGGTCTTGCCGGCCTTGGGGAATCCCTTGAGGATGCGCGCGCACTGCGCCGCGCAGCCCGCGAAGAGGAACGACGCCTTCGCGCTCTTCGCGAACGCGTAGTCGCCGAGCGTGTCGAGCTCGACCGTCTGGAAGAAGTTCGGGTCGCCGTTCGACTCCGTGCCGGCGCGCACGCCGCCGTCGGCCGGGTCCTGGATGCCGAGCCAGAGGCGCAACTCCCAGAGCGCCTCGTCCACGATGTCCGGGATGCCGTTCGCGCGCTCGTTCGGGGGCACGGGCATCTGCCCGTCGCGGAACTTGCGCGGCGCGGCGTCGTAGGCGTCCAGCAGCGCCTGCGCGACGTCCAGGTGCGAGCGCGGGTTGTAGTCGCCAGCGTCGTGGTGGCCTCCCTTGGCTTTGAGTTTCTCCGCGCCGGACTCGGCCATGTTCGGCAGGTCGCGCAGCGACGTGCCGTGCTTGGCGGTCGTCGGAACGAGACCCTTGTCGTGGCACGACACGCGCGCCCACGGGAACCACGACGGCTCCAGCTCGATGCCGCAGCGCTGCGCGACGAGGCCCGTCGCGGCGACCTTGAACGGCGCCGCGTAGGCGTCCGCCGCCACCTTGAAGTCGAACGAACGACCGACGCCCGGCACGGCGACGTAGTAGCGCCCCGGTTTGCGCAGCTCCGTGAAGTCCATCTCCCAGACGTTTTCGCCCGAAAGGTCGCCCGGGCGCGCGTCCTTCTCCCCGCGGCGGTGCGTCTGCTTCGCGGTTCCCGAGAACGCGACCGCGTGCGTGGACGCGTCCCGCACCTCGAAGCGCGGCGCCGCCGGGAAGTCCAGCGCGCCCTTCGGCATCGTGCCGAGCCAGCGGCCGAGCCTCGCGAACTTGATCGAATCGGGCAGGTAGCCGGCCTGGTTCGCCTTGATCGAGTCCGAGACGCTCGCGCGCTCGTCGAACGCCAGCTCCGCCTCCGCGGCCGCGCCCGCCGCCATCGCGGCCGGGGCGACCGAGACGCGCACCTTGTCGCCCGTCTTGAGCGGCGTGCCGAGGTCGAGGAACACGTCGTGCTGCAGCAGCACGTGGAAGGGCCAGTATTCCGGCTTGTAGACGTCGATGCGCGTGCGGCGGCCGACCGACGAAACCGTCGCGGGCCGTCCGTTCACCGTCACCGCGTAGCTGCCGGCGTTGTCGCACGCGGGCGGCGCGAGCCCCGCGCCGCATTCGAGTCGGACGATGCCGCTTCCGACGCTCCAGACGCCGCGTACGCCGGCGACGGCGCGCGCCTCGGCGTCCGGCGGCGGCAGCTCCGCCTTCGCGAACGGCCCGCCCGC
>JAFPUX010000595.1 GCA_017413145.1 Kiritimatiellia bacterium
GGGCCTCGCCCTGCCCGAAGCGCCCGCGCGCTGGTATTTCTGCACCTACCAGAACCTCGCGCCGGAGCACCTCCCGCTCGCCCGCGCGCTCGCCTTCGGAACGGCCGCGCTGCCGGTCCTCTACGCCTTCATCGGCCGCGCGAACGGCCTCGCGGCGAACGCCTTCAAGTCGCGCGCCATCCTGTGCGGGCAGGCGGCCTACTTCCTCGCGATGTTCGCCTCGCTCCGGATCCTGCTCGCGCTGCGCGTCCTGCCGGGCTGGTCGTGGGGCGTCCTCTCCATCGCCTGCGGCATCGTGGCGGCGACCGCCGCGACGACGCTCGGCACGCGCGTCCTGAAGCCGCTGCGCTAGGGGCGGCGGCGCCCTTGCGGGCCATCCGGCGCCCGTGGTAGACTTCGCCGCCATGAACGAAATCTTCTCCCGAATCAAGGTGAGCGGCCGGCAGGTCGCGACCGTGGTCGCGTTCGTCGTGGTCGCGTCCGTGGCGCAGATGGCCATCCCGTCGATGCTCGGCGCGATGATCGACAAGGGCGTCGGCGAGGGCCGCGCGGGGCTCGTCGCCGGCATCGCGGTCGCGATGGTCGTGCTCTCCGTGGTCGCCTGCGCGGTGAACATCGCCGCCGCGCGGCTCGCCGCGTCGGTCACGACGAAGTTCTCCGCGGACCTGCGCGCCGAGCTCTTCCACAAGGTGCAGACGTTCTCCGCCGCCGAGATCGACAAGTTCGGCACGGCGTCGCTCATCACGCGCAACACGACGGACGTCACGACGATCCAGACCTTCGCCACGCAGCTCCTGGGCCTCGGGCTGATGGCCCCGCTGATGGCGGCGGTCGGCCTCGCGCTCTCCGTCGCGTTCGCCGGCCGGATCGCGGTCGTGATCGCCGTCGCCGTGCCGGTCCTCATCGTCGTGGTGACGTTCCTCATCGTCCGGGCGAGCAGCTTCTCGATCAAACTGCGCCGGAAGATCGACGACATCAACCGCCTCTTCCTCGAGACGCTGGAGGGCGTCCGCGTCATCCGCGCCTTCAACCGGCAGGCGCACGAGACCGCCCGCTTCGGCGCGACGAACGACGATACCGCGCGCATCTCCCGCTCCGCCGTCGCCATCTCCGGCCTGATGATGCCGACGGTCGTGATGCTCTTCGGAGCCACGTCCGTCGGCGCGGCCGCGTGTAGGCGGCTTGCGCCTCCTCCGGCTCGCAATCCCATCCACGCGGGCATCCCCTCCGGCTCGCAGATTCACGGGACGGCCCTGTCGCGTTCGCGCCATGGCCGCTCCGTATCGCTGCGCCGCCTCCGTGCTCCCCGCGCGCCCACGCCCGCTGCGCCTTGTCGCCCGCCCCTTGTGGGCGGTCCCGGACGGCAGCGGACGGCACCGCTCCGGTTTGTCGGACAACCTGCTGTAAATTCAAGTTGTCCGACCGTATTTGATTTCCGATTCCACCGTGTGTGATTGTCAATCGCACCGTGGAAAAAGTTTGGTTGCGGGACCGTCCGCGGCCGCCCACACCCCCATCCCTGACCGAATACCGCCTTGCGCGCACTTTCGCCTTGCGCGCGGTGTCGGAATCGTGTAGACTTTCCACGTGCCGCGCATTTTGCAAAAAAGGCGGGCAGGCCGAAGAAAATCGAACGGAACACGAACGAATGACGAACAGAAGAAACCCGATGGCGGTCGCGCTGGCGGCCGTCCTGGCGGCGGCGGGCGCCGCCGCGGCGGCGAACTTCCCGACCGGGACCCACCTCGTCAAGGGGACGCTGAAGGACTGGCAGAACAAGGTGCTCGCCGCGAGCGCCGAGGTGACGGTCCAGGCCGTCGACACGAACGGGACGGTCATCGCCTCCACGACGGTGACGGATCCGATGGCGGACGGCTACAACTTCCTGCTGCAGATTCCGCTCTCCTCGACGGCGACAAGCTCCACGGCCGCCGTCGGCGACCGGCTCAACTGCGTCGTCGTCCAGAGGTCGGGGGTCTCCCTCGCGGTCGATCCGCTCGACGTGGGCGAGGCGAACACCGTGTCGACGGTCCGTCTCGCGTTCGTCGACATGAAGAGCTACACGTCGACGAACGGCACGGACCAAACGGTCGACGTCCCCGCGGAATACGTCGACACGATCGCCCCGTGGATGGAGGCGTACGGGATCCAGGGAGACTACGATCCCTTTGCCGACTACGACGGCGACGGTGCGTCGAACTACTTCGAATACCGCGCGGGGACGAATCCCTTCGACGCGACGGACAAGCTCGCGATCACCGCCTACGACGCGCCCGAGGACGCCTCGCATCCACTCCGTTTCGAGTATGTCGGCGGCCACGTCTACGGCGTCGCCACGACGTTCTCGCTCGTGAATCCCCAGTGGACGACCCAGCCCGTCAAGGAATCCGAAACGGACGCCGAGCACGAGCAGGTGATGCCGTCCGCCGACGAGGATGACGTGGGCTTGGCGACCATCTACGTCGTGCCCGCGGAAGGCGCGACCAGCCAGTTCTTCAGATTGGAGGCGAAGTAAATGAAACGTTCGGCTTTTCGACTTTTCGACTTTTCGACTTGTGCGGGCGTCGCCGTTGCGGCGCTGTTCGCCGCGACGGCGAACGCGTCGCACGTCGCCGAGACGATGACGCTCGAGGCGGGATGGAACGCGATCTACCTCGAATCGACGCCGACGAACGCGGCGTGCGCGGACTTCTTCGCCGGCGCCCCCGTCGCGCGCGTCGCGTCGTACCATTCGGACGCCTACTCCTCCACGCGCCAGATCGCGGACGACGGGACGGAGATCGCCCAGAAGCCGATCTCCTACTACGTGTGGGTCCCCGGCGACGAGGAGGCCTCGACGATGACCGCGCTCGCGGGCGGCCGCGTCTATCTGGTCTATGCGACCGCGGACTGGACGTCGGACGAGTTCCTCGGCGTCCCCGCGGCGCCGCAGCAGACGTGGCGCGCCACGTCGGGCGACGCCGGCTTCGTGAATCTCGTGGGCGTCTCCGCGGACGCGGACGTCGCCGTGACGGCCAGGGCGTATTTCGGCGAAGGGCCCTTCGGCCCGGCGTCGGGGACCGCCTACCGGATCGCCGGAACCGGGACGAGCGCGCCGTCGTTCCTGTCGATGGGCCTCGGCTCCGGCCAGAAGCTCCAGGGCGGCAAGGCCTACGCCCTCACGGCGGCGAAGGACGGCGACTGGCCGGGCGTGATCGGATTCCTGGGTCCGGCGTCCGTCGGTTTCGGCTCCGGCGACTTCGCGAGCGTCACGCTCAAGAACTTCGGCGCGACGAGCCACACGTTCCGCGTGACGATCGTCGCCTCGGCGGATCCCCGGGAAGAATTCCCCCGCGGCCTGAAGCGTGCGGTGAAGGACGAGCACGGCAACGAATCGTGGACGAACGTGACCGCCGGCGCCTCCTGGGAGGTCTCGCTTGCGGCGGACGCCCTCGGCACGCAGAAGTTCTCCCTCGACCGCGCGATGCTGGAGGCGGGCAAGACCCACGCCGCCGTGATGCGGATCGACGATCTGGGCGGAACGCGGATGCGCGTGCGGATCCCCGTGACGATCGACGAAACGCCGGCGGACGAGGCGGCGTTCCCGGTCGGACTCTGGGCGGGCTTCCTCCAGATGGAGGCGGTCTCGTCGCTCACGAACGAAATGCCGTCCGCCGCGGCCGGGACGCTCAAGATGAACATCCTCGTCCATGTCGACGCCAACGGCAAGGTGCGGCTCCTGCAGCGCGTCGCCGCCGGCGTCGATTCCGAGAACCGGATGCGGCTCTTCGGCGACTTGGCGTCCGCCAAGGCCGCGTGCGAGAACCCCCGCCGCCTCTCGACGGTGATGATGAGCGTCGACACGCCGGTCGTCGAGGCGACCGCCGGCCGCGAGACGTTCGGCGACCAGCTGCAGTTCGAGTGGGTGGTCGACGCCAACGCGAGCGACAATCCCTTCCGCCACGCCTGGCACCCCGACCACGACGGCAAGACGGCCGACTATTCCGGCGAAGTCGCGAGCGGCGACGACCTCGCCAACTACGTGAACCCCGTGAAGCCCGAGCTCTGGAGCGTGGGCAACGGGCTCTTGCTGTCGTGGCACAAGTATAACGACCCGAACGAGGACGTCGATTTCGAGCACAACCCCGACGAGACCACCGCGGGCTACGCGACCTGGTCCGTCGGCGGCCTGCTCTCCGGCGGCCAGATCAACTCGATCGGCGTGTTCTACCTGAAGCGCATCGCCGAAGTCGGGGAGATCGAACCATGAATGTTTCCAATGTGGAAATGTTGCCAATGACCAATACCAGTGTTGCCAATTGATAATTGGTAATTGGCACTGGCAACACTGGCAACATTACCAACCATCAAGCCAAAAGGAATCGAAACATGAAGAAATCATTTCTCTTTGCAATGACGGTGGCGATCATCGCCGCGACAACGGCGAACGCCGCGGTGCCGGAGGTGCTCACCTATCGCGGGCAGCTCACGCGCACGGGCGGGTTCGCCGCGGAAGGCGAGAACCTCGCGCTCACGTTCAAGATTTACGACAGCGCGGCGCCGGCGACCGCGCTCTGGGGCCGGACGGTCATCGCGTCGGTGGACAGCAATGGCGTCTTCTACGCGGAACTCAAGGATGACAACGGCTCGGCGGTGCAGGGCGCGACCTACACGGCGCTCGTCGACGCGGTCGCCGCCGCCAAGGGCGCGGTCGAGGTCGGCCTCACGCCGCCCGGCGCGGGCGAGATTTCGCCGCGCCAGACGCTCACCACGGGCGTCCGCGCCGCGCGCGCGGCGCGCACCAAGGCGGTGGACGTCTTCTACGCGCAGAACCGCGTGATGGCCGGGCAGGCGGCGATCGACGAGCTGGCCGTCGATTCGGTCACCGTGACGAACGGCGCGGCGCAGCTGCCGCCCGTCTGCTATCTCGCGCCGGTCGCGGAGCAGTCGCTCGGCGGCGGCGCCGGCACGGTGACGATCAAGGGCCTATCGCCCGCCCGCGCGGCCTCTCCCTTCGCGCCGGCTTCGAGCGGCAGCTACACGACCGCCGCCGCCTCGTGCGACATGGCGCTCACCTACGAGAACGACGAAGGCGCCTTCTCGGTGCTGCTGCCCAAGGGCTGCCAGATCCAGGGCTCCTCGGACTCCGCCCGCACGGTCAATGCGACTGCCTTCGGCACCGCCCGTTGAAAAGTTGAAAGGTGAAGGAATAGCCATGAAAACCACTGTCAAGCGATCGTCCCTTGCGTCCCTTTTGTCCCTTTTGTCCCTTGTCGTTTTTCCGCTTGCGGCGAACGCTCGGTTCTCGCCGACTCACCTCGAGCTCACGGGCGGGACGGGCACCGACCTGCAGAACAACACGATCTACGACGTGAGCGCCGACCTCACGCTTTCGGCGGAGGCGGGAGCGAGCAAGTTCAGGGTGCTCGGCGGCAACGTCGTCGCCATCAACATCAAGAAGGGCGCGACGCTCACGCTCAAGGGCGGCGACGCGACGGGTTCGACCGGCGCCGGCGCGGCGATCAGCGTCGCGCCCGGCGCGACGCTCTACCTGATGGGCGAAGGCACGCTCGTCGCGACGGGCGGCTCGGCCGGGAACGGCAACGCGGGCTCGACCGGCGGCAACGGAAACGTGATCGACGGCGACGACGACCACGGCTACAGCGGCGGCGGCGGCAC